>NZ_BAABAT010000036.1:0-116610 GCF_039537565.1 Dactylosporangium darangshiense | reverse complement strand
TCCTGGCTTCATCGCGGGCGTACCGCGCTCGCTGTCCAGCTCACCGACAAGGAGTCCCGCCGTGCCTGATTTCGACAACGACGACCTGCTGTCCAGTGCTTTCGCCGAGTTCCGCGGCGAGGCGTCCACCTATGTCAAGCCCGCCGGGACCGCTGCGGCACGCGCTACGGTGCAGCATCGGCGCAAGGTGCGGACCGTCGCGGCGAGCGCGATCGCGGCGTTGGCGATCGCGACGCCGGTGGCGGCGTATGCGGCTGCCGGCGCCGACTCGAACGGGCCGCCGGCCACGCCGGAAGCCTCGACCAGCGCGGTCGAGACCCCGTCGCCGACCGGGCCGTCGACGGCGGCGAGCGCGACGGTTGCGGCGCCGGACGGGCGGATCAGCAAGGCCGATCTGGGTGATGCGACGCTGTCGATCCCGTCGTGGCCGAAGGGTTTCGATGCGGGCTGCCCGACGGGTTCGGTGAAGCTCAGCGGCGGTAAGGCGGGCAGCACCGGCAGTTTCAGGCTGGAGGGCGACCCGGTGTATGTCGACGTCGATCATGACGGGGCGCAGGAGACGGTGATGCTGCTGTCGTGCAGCCCGCAGGGGTCGGACTACAAGGTCCTCGTCTTCGACCGGGACACCGCCGGCGCGATCGTCACGCTGGGGCAGGTTGTCGGTAGTGCCGGTAGTGAGGGCCGGCAGGGTAGCGACATTGAGACGATCTGGCAGGTGCAGGCCGGCGACGGCGGGCAGGTCAGGGTTGATGTGGGTGAGTACCGGCCGTGCTGTGACATGGCGCAGGCGTCGCAGCACCAGTGGCGTACCTACGGCTGGAACGGTACGGCGTTCGCGCAGACCGGTGGGCCGACTGCGTTCGGGCCGAACCCGAACATCACCGACGTGAGTGTCAGTGCGGGCAAGTTGACGATGACCGCGACGGGCTCGGGTACGTGGGCCGGCACTCTCACGGTGACGGTGCACAACAATGCGCAGTTCGCCACGCCCGGCAAGCTGCGTATCGCGTTCGGGGTGCCTGACACGTGGACGGTTCAGGCGGTCTCGGGCTGCACGATCCAGCCGGACGAGCTGCCGGTGCCCTGCCTCAGTGGCAGCATCCCGGCGGGCGGCTCGAAGGTCTTCACCCTGAAGGTGACCGCGCCCGCCGTGCCGCAGCAGAGCGAAGGCAGCGTCTACTCGTCCGCGCAGGACGACCAGGGCCGCGGCTACCCGTTCCGCGACAACAACGTCGCCCCAGCGAAGTTCCAGATCATCCAGGGCTGACACAACAGCACAAGCCCGGTTCCACGGTCGCCGACCGCGGAACCGGGCTCGTCCGTTTCGCTCGCCGATGAACCACCCGTGATGCACCGGACAGCAGGCCTGGGCCCTCGCGCTCCCGGTCAAGACCGACTGGCTCCACTGGACCACCGAACGGCCAATTGAATCCAATCATGGGTACCACTAGCCTCTAGCCGCTCTGGCAACATGAACGACGACGACGGGGAGCAAGGTGCGCCTTTTGTGCAAGTTCGGCGCCATCGTCGGAGCAACGGCCCTTGCCGTGACGGCATTACCTGGTGTGGCCAACGCGGCCGCGCCAACCGCTCCGTACGACGCCTTCACCATCAACGGGTCGGTTTGGAACTACAGCTTCGATCCCGGCAACGCCACCATCGCCTTGGGTGGGCGAGGCCCCGAGGGCTTCGACTTCTCGGCCACCACGCCCGGCTCCGGACACTGGTTCCATGCCTTGGTGGCCGCGCCGCAGGGGAAGACGCTCGGCCTCGGCACGTTCCCCACGACGAGGATGGGCGACGCGACACACTACGCGCTGGACGTGTTCGGCGACGGTGTAGGTTGCAGCGATTCGTCGGGCTCGGTGACCATCCACGCCTTGACCCGCGACGCAGCGACCAACGCCATCACCTCGATCGCGGCCAGCTACTACCAGGACTGCTACGACACGAACGGCGAGATCCGCTGGCACTCGGATCAGTCCTACGTAAACGGCATTCGGACGCCCAGCTTTCTCGGCTTCGGCACGGTTGACGTGGGGCACAGCTCGCCGGTTCAGACAGTGACGATCACGTCGTCGGGCAGTTCGGCGCTCAAGCTCGGTACCGCCTCGCTCGGCGGGGCAGTGCCGGACGCTTACACGATCACCGGCGACACCTGCACCAACGCCACGCTCCAGTACGGGCAGAGCTGCACGATCGGCGTCAGGGGCCAGCCGACCGCAGGCGGCGACCAGGACGCGACCCTCACGGTGCCGGACAACACCACGTTCGGGAAGCGAACGATCGGCCTGGGCATGAGCGGGCGCCTCGACGCCGAAGGCACCTACGTGCCGGTCATCCCGTCCCGCCTGCTCGACACCCGGGAGGGCAACGGTGCGCCGAAGGCGCCGCTCGGCGGCGGCCAGACGATGTACCTGCAGGTGACGGGTCGCGGTGGCGTGCCGTCGAGCAAGGTCTCGGCGGTCGTGTTGAACATGACGGTGACCGGTCCGACCTCGGCCGGTTACCTGACCGTCTACCCGACCGGTATCACCCGCCCGACCGCGTCGAACCTGAACTTCCCAGCGGGGTGGACGGGCGCCAACGCGGTCACCGTGCCGGTCGGCACCGACGGTCAGGTCGACATCTTCAACGCCGCCGGCAACGTGCACGTCATCGCCGACGTGCTGGGCTACTACTACGCCTACGACGACACCCACACCCAGTGGGCCGGCGGGCAGTACCAGCCGACCCTGCCGGAGCGTGTACTCGACACCCGTGACTCGGCGTTCGGCGGCGCACTGGCTCCGTCCGAGTACGTGCGGATTCCGGTCAGCTACGGCTCGGCGGTCGACTCGCACATCCGGGCCCTCGCGGTGAACATCACCGCGGTCACCCCGACCATGGGCGGGTTTGTGACGGCGTGGAACGGCATTGGTCCGCCACCGACCGCGTCGACGCTGAACTTCACGCCGGGTTCGGTGGTGCCGAACTTTGCGGTCGTTCCGACTGCGTGGTGCTTTCAGTGCGGCGGTGGCGGCTACCCGTCGATCGGCGTCGGTAACTACTCCGGCGGCTACACGCACATCGTCGTGGACATCTTCGGTTTCTACGATGACGGTCAGCTCCCGGGTGGTCTGCGGTTCCACCCGTTGACCCCGACGCGCATCGTCGACACTCGGGACGGGCTGGGTGCGAGCACGTTCACCGGCACCGGCACCAAGACGGTCACCGCCCCGACCGCGGTGGCCGGTGACAACACGTACGCGCTGGTGACCAACGTGACCGGGGTCGACCCGGCGAACTCGACGTACCTGAGCCTGTGGGCGACGGGCGACACCAAACCGACGGTGAGCAACCTGAACCTGACGCCGCACGAGGTCCGGCCCAACGCCGCCTTCGTGCCCGTCGGCCCAGGCAACAAGTTCAACGTGTTCAACGCGGCATGGAAGGTCGACGTCGTCATCGACGTGTCCGGCACGTTCGAGTTCGCGCCCGGATCGGCCCTGCCGGGCCAGGTCAGCAGCCTTGACCGGCAGGGTCCGCTGCATTCCGGTTCGACCGGCACGCCGCAGCGCCAAACACTGCCGTAGATCGGCAGATTCCACGAGGCTACGGCGGCACCGGGGCAACCCGGTGCCGCCGTCGTATGAGCTCCGCAAGCACGAGGTCTCCGGTAGCTGCCTACCGGAGACCTCGCCGCATACGGCCCGCGCGAAGCGCTGTTTGGTCGGCCGACTTCATCTAAGGACCTCGATTCTCCCTCGGGTGGGCGCCGGCGCCCGCTGATCCTCATGGCGCGAGGACGCCGAGGCGGTCGGCCGCCTCGATCACCTCGCCGAGCAACCCGAGCCACTGGTCCACGTCGGCGGCCTGAAGGCCCACGTCGAGCCCGATGCCCTGGCCGCCGGCGAGGTACACCTGGGTCACACCGCTCTCGCGGGCGGCCATGAGGTCCTCGGCGACCTGCCGGGGCGATCCGCCGAGGAAGGGACGGCCGTCCCCGATCGGCTCACGGGTGACCGGGGTCCGGCCAGGGCGCCTGGTTGACCACCATGAGGTCCGCCGGGTCGCGGCCCGCCTCCCGGGCGGCGTCATGGAGCGCGGACACCGTGCCGCGCAGTTCCTGCGCCGAGGAGGCGATCGGGATCAGGCCGTCCGCGATCCGGCCGGCGCGCTTGACGGCGGCCGGCGAATTCGCGGCCAGCAGCACCGGAATGCGGGCCTGGACCGGCTTGGGGCTCACCTGTGACGGCGCGATCCGGTAGAACTCGCCTTCGTGCCGGACCGGGTCCGGGCCCCACGCGGCCCGCATCGCGGTGATGAACTCCTCCGTGCGGGCGCCCTTGCGGCTGCTCGACACGTTCGCCGCCTCGAACTCGTTGTGCTGCCAGCCCTGCCCCAGACCGGCGATGACCCGGCCGCCGCTGAACCGGTCCAGGGTGGCGAACCGGCGGGCGAGCATCGCGGGCACGTGCAGTGGCGCCACCAGGATCGCGGTGCCCAGCTTGATCCGCTCGGTCACGGCGGCGACATAGCTCAGCGTCTCCAGCGGCTCGTACACCGAGCCGTAGAACTCCGGCAACATGTCGGGTTCGCCCCCCGTCCACAGCACGACCTTGTCGACCGGGCGGAGCAGGCGTTCAAACGTCCACAAGGCGCTGTAACCGAGCCGTTCGGCCTCCTTGGCGACCTTGACGATCGTCTCCGGCGAGGTCCGCGGCCCGGCGGTGGGCAGTGCGAGGCCGAGCTCCATGGGTCCTCCAACAGGTGGAATGGCGTCCTGAATGGGCTACATGTCCAGGACCACGTCGGACTCCGGGTGGGAGCAGCAGGTCAGGACCTCACCAGCAGGTGGGGGTTCCAGAGGATCCGGGGCGTACGCGACCGACCCCGACAACAGCGGCGTACTACACGTATGGCAGACGCCCGTCCGGCAGCTCCAGCGCGTCGGGACGTCGCAGGCGTCCGCCAGGTCCAGGATGCCCCGGTAGGCCGGCGAGAACCGGGCGGAGATGCCGCTCCGGGAGAAGGTGACCGTCGGGCCGGTGCCGGGCGGACCGGGCGGCGGATGGGGCGGGCCGGTGGCGGTGGAGGTAATGCCAGGAGTGGTCGAGGGAAGGGCGCCGAACAGTTCGGTGCGAATCCGAGAGTCCGGCACGCCGGCGGCGGACAGGGCGCTGCGCATGTCGGACATGAAAGGTGTCGGGCCGCAGATGTACGCCGTAGTCGTGGACGGGACGCCCAGTGCGGACAACCGGGACGCGGTCAGGCGGCCCGACGTGGCGCTGTAGAAGACGTGCTCGTGGGCGTTCGGCAGTGACGACAACAACGCGTGGGACTCGGTGGCCAGGGGGTGTTCGGCCGGGCTGCGAGCGCCGTGTATCCACCAGATCTCGCGAGTGCTTTGCGTGGCGGCCAGGCTGTGCAGCATGGCCAGGACCGGGGTCAGGCCTATGCCGGCCGACAGCAACAGCACCGGGGACGAAGACTCCTCCAGGACGAACTCGCCGCGTGGGGCCGCGGCCTCCAGCAGCGTGCCTGCGCGGAGATCCGTGGTCAGGTAGCCGCTGACCAAGCCGTGGGTCTCGTGCTTCACGGTGATGCGGTACGCGGGGGCGCCCGGGGCAGAGGACAGGGAGTAGCTGCGGATCGGCAGTGGTGGTGACGTCGCGGGGACCCGAAGGGCCAGGTACTGGCCGGGGCGGGCCTCGGGCAGCGGGTCGCCGTCGGGAGACGACAGGTGGACCGACGTGACCGACGCGTTCTCGTGCGTAACGGATGTTACGAGCAGGGGGCGGAAGGCCGGCCAGGCGGGCTTGGCCGCGGTACCGGACGAAGCGAGCAGATCGACGAAGGACTGGCGCCAACCTGGGCTCAGGGCGGGGATCTCGGCGGCGACGCGCAGGCGGGCCGTGGGGCGTGACGGCAGGTAGAGGAGCGCGTCGGCCTCCGCCACCGTGACCGAGCCTGGGCCGGCGGCCGTCCGCACGATCTCGTCGCCGGCCCGAACCAGGCCCTCCGTGATGATGCGCATGTAGAAGCCCGGGCGGTGGTGCGACACCAGCAGCGCGGGCAGCTCAGGCTCCGAAAGGCGCAGACCGACGCGGTAGCAGGTGACCCTCGGCTGCGTCACCTCGAACTCGGCCGAGCCGATCCGGTACCGGTCGCCGATGCAGACCTCGTCGTCCGGCAGGCCGTCGACGGTCAGATTCTCGCCGAAGCTGCCGGGCGCCAGCTCCGGCCAGCCGAAATGCTGTTCCCAGTGGCGATGGGACTGGATCTGGTACACGAGCACGGCCCGCTGCTCGCCGCCGTGGCCGTTCAGGTCGCCCTGGCCGTCGCCGTCGATGTTCAGGCGGCGCACCATTGCCGGGCCCGCCACCGGTTGCTTCCAGACGCCCGTGTAGACGGTGCGGCCCTGCCACGGGACGTCCTTCGGCAAGCCGACGTTGACGGACAGCAGGGTCGGCATCAGTAGGCCGCCTCCGGGCTGAAGTCCCGGTCCAGTCCGTGCGATACCACGCTCTGGCCGGGCTCGGGGTGGAGGCGGGCGTCGTCGATGTACACCTCGACCCTGTCGGCCTCGAAGGACACCATGCCGCTGATGCGCCGGACCTCGGGCCACGCGTCCTCGTAGGACCACGCGGCGCGGTGGACGGGGCCGATGTCGTAGTAGCTGGCCAGGCCCTTGTACGGGCAGAACGTCTGGCCTTCCGAGGGGGTCATGGCGTCGGCGTCGACGTCCTCGCGCGGGACGTACCAGCGCGGGGCGAAGCCCGACTCGTAGAGGACCAGCGGGGTCTTCGTGTCCGCCACGACCCGATCGGCGGCGCGGACGACCAGGCGCCGGGCGCTCCGGCGGATGTCGATGCGGTGGTAGGCGTCCGCGGCGTGGCCGGCTATGCGCTCGTCCTCCTCGTAGAACGCGTCCATCGCGCGCCAGGCGAAGGCGATGCGGTCGCGCAGCTCGGCGGCGTGTGCGGGTGGGTCGGTGTGGCGCCAGGCCGCCCGAGGGGTGCTGCGGTCGCCGGTGTGTGCCGTGTACCAGGAGGTCGGGCCCAGATCGCGGTGCCGGGTGGCGTGCTCCTCCGGCTCGAGCACGCCGGCGGCGACGTCGTCGAGCGGGAAGTAGGCGACCGGGTACCGCGCCGGCTCGTGCAGCAGCAGCACGTCCTCGCTTTCGGCGATCCAGGCGCCGCCGAACCGGACGCGCATGCGGCGGCGCAAGGGTTCCGCGTAGAGCATCCGGTCCGGTAGCGGCTCGGCCACCAGGAAGTGGCCGACGGCGCCGGGCGCGAGCGGGCCTTGTTGCCAGGCCAGTCCCATAGCGTCCTCCACACAAAGAAGAATCGTCAGGTCAACGGCTCGCCGCCGTCTATGTGCAGCGTCGTGCCGGTCAGGAATCGGCTGGTCATGGCGAACAGGACGCCGTCGGCGATCTCGCCGGGGGTACCGATGCGGCCGGCCGGGTTGCGAGCGCTCATGTTCTCGAAGTAGCTGGCCTTCCCCTCCTCGCCGAACTCATCCCAGGCCCCGGTGTCAATCACCCCGGGGGAGACGGCGTTGACCCTGGTCCTGCAGTGTCCCGGTCATGGCGGCCTCCGGTTTCGATGCGGCGTTCGTCATCAAGCCTGCGCCGCGAGTCCGGGGCTGACCCAGACCCGGATCGCATGGTCAAATGCCGGCCGTGCTCGCCGCCCGATGGCGCCTGATTGCCGACGGCCATCTTCCTGTGGCTGCCGGCGCTGGCCTCGGTGCCCGCCGGCCAGCTCTTTCACGCCGGCTGACCGGTCACGGATGGTTCGGGCTCAATGTCGTGGGGTGACGGTATCCCCCGGACGGCATCGGCCGTTCGGCCATAATGCATGTGTGCGTCCGCACCGCATGCAATCTTATGCGCCGATTAAGTCCGAATAGTGTGCGTTGCAAACCTCAGAGTTCGCTGAGAGATTCCCCGGGTCATTGGAAGCCGCAAGCGAAGAGGACTGCATGAACCTTCGGGGGATCGCCCGGGCCGCCGCTGCGGCCACCGTCACCGCTCTGTTCATCGGCGGGCTCGGCACGCCGGCCCACGCCGCGGATGAGGCTCCCGGAGCCCTCCTGAACATCCCGGACACGGGTGTCTGGGCCGCGACCGCGCCGAACAAGGGCTGCGCCGGCATCGACACCGGTGTCGCGGTTGCGGACAAGGACGGTTGGCTGTTCAACAAGCCCGACGGCCGCTACACCGACCTCAACTACGTGTTCGTGTACATCAACGGTGCCATCGACGACCCGAACGCCGACGCCTTCCCGCTGATCCTCAACGCGGACGGCGTCTTCACGTTCGACCTCGGCGACGACGAGAACCCGCTGACGGTCGAGAAGGCGCTGACCGCGCAGAGCGACCAGCTCACCGCCAAGTCGACCGCCACGCCCATCGACCTGCCGACCAAGCCGGCGCCGGCGGGCGTCACCGGCCAGCTGGTCGACGACGGCGGCTGGATCAAGACCCCGAAGGGCTGGGGCCTGGTCTTCGGCTTCGCCGTGAGCATCCCGCTGCTGGAGAACACCACCTTCGACCTGGTCCGGGCGTGCGCCGCCGTGGCGCCGACCACCCAGCCGACGACGCCGGCGGCCAGCCCGTCGCAGTCCGGTGGGCCGACCCTGCCGGTGACCGGTGACAACACCGGCCTGATGATCGGCGCGGGCGTCGCCATGGTGGCCGTCGGTGCGGTGCTGTTCGTGGTGTACCGCCGCCGCCGCAACGTCAAGTTCGTCGCCTGATCCGCAGCACAGCAAACACAACGGCGCGGCCCGCTCTGGGCCGCGCCGTTGTGCGTTTTCTAGAGCAGCGCGAGGGCCGGGACGAACCGGCTCGCGTCGATCGTGCCCCAGCCGGAGCTGAGGTCGTATCCGGGGCCGGCCGGCGCGCCGGCGACGCCCTCGAAGCTGTTGTCGCCCGAGGTCACGTCGACCAGCCCGGTCGGCAGGTGCGTGCGGGTGCTGCCGGCGCCGAGCAGGTACAGCGCGGCGTTGATGTCGCCCAGGCGGCGCCCGGCCTGCTGGTCGGCGAGCGCGACGATGCCGGCGAAGATCGGCGTCGCCTCGCTGGTGCCGCCGAAGATGTGCCACGGCGAGTCGGCGCCCACGAAGGAGTAGTACACCCACGCGCCGCCGTCGACGGCCGAGCTCATCGAGATGTCGGGCGTGCCCCGGTGGTTACCGACGACCGAGCGGACCCCGGCCTGGAACAGCGGCCGCTGGAACACGTGCGACACGCCACCGCCGCCGGCGCCGAAGCCGTCGTTCCAGACCACGTCGGGCGAGACGCGCTTGCCGGAGTCGTCGAGGTTGAGCTGCGTGCCGCCGATCGACGTCACCAGCGGGTCCGACGACGGCCAGGAGTTGACGGCGTACGGGTACAGGTCCTCGCCGTTCTCCTGGTAGTCGGTCGCGCCGGCGTCGCCGGAGGCGGCCAGCACCGTGACGCCGTGCAGGGCGGCGTCGGCGTAGGCGTAGCGCAGCTTCATCAGGCTCGAGAAGTCGCCCTTGTCGAAGCCCGGGAACGTGTTCTCGGTAGCGCCGAAGCTCTGCGAGATGACGTCGCCGACGCCCTTGTCGATGAGCGCCTTCTCGGCGTTCATCATCTCCGGCAGGCCGGTCACGCCCTCGGTCTCGGCGATCGGGGTCTCCACCAGCACGATCTTGGCGTCGGGCGCGACCGCGTGGGCGTACTCGACGTCGAGCGTGGTCTCCTGCGCCCAGCCGACGTGGTCGGCGTTCGCCGGGTCGAACGGCGGGACGTTGCCGGCCTTGACCACCTGGACGGTCGTGTTCGGCAGGCCGAACTGGGCGTCGAACACCTCGAGGTCGTGCTGGATCGTCGGCGAGCCGAACGAGTCCACGATGACGATGGTGCGGCCCTTGCCCGTGATGCCGCGGGCGTACAGCGGGTTGAGGTTGTACGCCGTGCGGTACTGCAGCGGCGAGTAGCAGTGGATGCCGATCTGCGCGAGGCAGTCCGACGTGGACAGCGGCGCCGTCCGGGAGACCTTCTGGACGTGCCCGGCGACGGCCGGGCGGAGCTTGAACGCGGGCCGGTTCGCGGGCGCGACGACCGCCACTGCGGCCAGGCCGGCCACCGTAGTGGTCACGGCGGTGGCGACGACGAGCGAGATGAGCTTCATTGGCACCTTTTTCGGCAAGCTTCGTGCAGGCCAACAAGACACGCTCATCGCAGCGGGCCGGCCGCCCTCATGCATCAGCCGGAACCCTCGTCGTAACCCTTTCTCAATATTTATAGCCTTCCAAAAGCCGCATCGGCCCGGAATAATCCCGCCACCGTCACGTGACGATGTCTAGTGGTCCAGCAGCCAGCTCACCCGCACCCACGGCACGGGCTCGTCCGGGCCGTAGACCTCCCAGCGGACCCGGGAGATGCGCTCGCCGTTGGCGGCGCACCAGGCGTGGACGGCGTCGTGCGCCGCGCCGAGCTCCGAGTAGGGCCCGCGGTGGGTGGTCGTGGCCGCCCGCCCGGACGGCAGGTGTGAGGCGACGACTCGGCCGGTGAGCGGGCCCGGCAGCTCGACGCCGATCTCCACGCTCGGGGTAATCCATGCGCTACAGACAATCACGCCGCCTCGCCGTCCTCGGCGGATATCACCTCGTCGATGGTCGCGAAGAACGCGGCGATGCCGGGCCGGTTGGCGCCCTTCTCGCGCGACGCGGCCCGGTCCTCGGCCGAGCGCCAGTCGACGATGTCGAGCCACTCGCCGCCCGGCAGCCGCACGAGCCGGGCGCCGAGGAAGCCCGCCCGGTCGGCCTCGAAGTCGGCGAGCATGCCCGGGCGGGCGGCGAGGAAGGCCTCGGTGTGCTCGGGTGCGACCCGCACCCGCGTGAGTTCAACGATCGCAGTCATGCCTCAAAACGTATAGTCAGGATCAGTGACGATCAAGTTCGGTGACTAAATCATTGCCGGTACCGTTCGGGAACGACGGGTAGGAGCTACGAGACGATCGAGATGGGGGATGGGACATGCAGGTGAACGAACTGCTGGTCGAGGGCTACGGGCGGCTGCCCGACCTGGTGCGCGGCGCCGTCCAGGGGCTCACCGCCGAACAGCTGCACTGGGCGCCCCGGCCCGGCGCGAACTCGATCGGCTGGCTGGTCTGGCACCTCACGCGGGTGCAGGACGACCACGTGACCGAGCTGCTCGACGGTGCGGAGCAGCTGTGGGTGACCGGGGCCTACGCCAAGGGCTGTGGCCTGAAGGCGCAGGCGTCCGACACCGGCTACGGGCACACCCCGGAGCAGGTGGCCGCGGTGCGGCCCGAGTCGCCGGAGGTGCTGCTGGAGTACTTCGACGACGTCTACGCCCGCACGCGGGCGTTCATCGCCCGGCTCACGCCCGCGGACCTGAGCCGCATCGTCGACGAGCGGTGGGACCCGCCGGTGTCGCTCGGCGTGCGGCTGGTGAGCGTGCTCGACGACGACACCCAGCACGTCGGGCAGGCCGCCTACGTGCGCGGAATCCTGCCCTGACGAGTCGCGCAGGACACACCGGCGCGCAGCTGTCACAGTGGTGTACTTGTAGTGCACGATCCACTGCCCCATCGGGAGATGCACATGGACGAGCGTGCGGAGCAGCGGCACCGGGTCGTCATTGTCGGCGCCGGGTTCGGGGGGCTGTTCGCGACCAAGGCACTCAAGAACGCGCCGGTCGACGTGACCCTGATCAACGGCACGGCGTACCACCTGTTCCAGCCGCTGCTGTACCAGGTGGCGACCGGCATCCTGTCGGAGGGCGAGATCGCGCCGCCCATCCGTGAGGTGCTCAAGCGCCAGCGCAACGCCCGGACGCTGCTCGGCACCGTGACGCGAATCGACCCCGACGCGCGGAAGGTCACCGCCGTCGCGCCCGGGATCAGCTACGAGGTCGAGTACGACTCGCTGATCGTGGCCGCCGGCGCCTCCCAGTCGTACTTCGGCAACGACAACTTCGCCGAGTTCGCGCCCGGCATGAAGAGCATCGACGACGCGCTCGAGCTGCGCGGGCGGATCTTCAGCGCGTTCGAGCTCGCCGAGATCGAGACCGACCCGGCCGCGATCGAGCGGCTGCTGACGTTCGTCGTGGTCGGCGCCGGGCCGACCGGCGTGGAGATGGCCGGGCAGATCGCCGAGCTTGCGCACCGGCACCTGCCCGGGCAGTACCACAGCATCGATCCCCGGCAGTCCCGCATCATCCTGATCGACGCGCTGCCCACCGTGCTGTCGACGTTCGGCGACCACCTCTCCACCCAGGCGCTGCGCCAGCTGCACCGCCTCGGCGTCGAGGTGGAGCTCAACACCAAGGTCGTCGACGTCGACGACACCGGCATCGAGGTGGAGGCCGCCGGCGGGCGCCGGCGCATCGAGTCGGCGACGAAGATCTGGGCGGCCGGCGTGGCCGCGCCGACGCTGTCCCGGCAGCTCGCCGAGGCGACCGGGGCCGAGGTCGACCGGGCCGGGCGGCTCAAGGTCAACCCGGACACCACCGTGCCCGGCCACCCGGAGATCTACGCCGTCGGC
This sequence comes from Dactylosporangium darangshiense, assembly GCF_039537565.1. Taxonomy (NCBI): domain Bacteria; kingdom Bacillati; phylum Actinomycetota; class Actinomycetes; order Micromonosporales; family Micromonosporaceae; genus Dactylosporangium; species Dactylosporangium darangshiense. Next base: position 104,076 of record NZ_BAABAT010000036.1, on the reverse strand, counting down.
GACATGATGTCGCTCGACCAGCTGCCGGGCGTGGCCCAGGTGGCGATCCAGAGCGGCCGGCACGCCGCCGGGCAGATCCGCAAGCGGCTGGCGGGGCAGCCGACCGGGCAGCCGTTCAAGTACTTCGACAAGGGCAGCCTCGCGACCATCTCGCGCTTCTCCGCCGTGGCGAGCGTCGGGCGGTTCCGCTTCGCCGGGCTGATCGGCTGGCTGCTGTGGCTGGTGGTGCACCTGCTGTACCTCGTCGGCTTCAAGAACCGGGTCACCGCCGTGATGCACTGGTTCGTGAGCTTCATCGGTCGCGGGCGCTCGGAGCGGGTCGCCACGTTCCAGCAGGTGTACGCGCGGCGCGCGCTGCAGGAGTACCAGCACCGCCTGCCGTAAGGTGGCGGCGTGGCAGCGCGTCCCGAGCTGGTCACGGCTCGCCGTGATCGCTCCGGGGCAACCCCGGGGACGCAGAGTTGAGCACCGCAGCGCACCGCCGGCCCGCTTCCGCGCTTCGCGCGAGCCAGGGCAGGCACGACCGGGCAACGTCGGGGCGCGCTGCCGCGCGCGCCCTGGCCCTGGCGTTCCTGGCCGCGGACTGGGGGCGCCCGGCGCTGCTCGCGGCCGGTTTCGAGGCCCTCGGGCGCCGCCCGCGCTGGATGGGGCCGCTGGTCACCCGCGTGCTGGGCGCCTACCGCGACCCGCCCGCCGACCGCCCGCGCGAGCTCGCCGGCTTCCTCGAGGCCGTCCTGCCGCCGTTCGTGCCCAATCGGATCGTCGTGCGCCGCGCGGTGCCGACCCGCGTGGTGCGGCTGCGCTGGGACACCCCGCACCTGGACGACCTGGCCGCGCTCGCGGAGTTCCTCGGCGTCGACGGCGACCGGCTCGACTGGTTCGCCGACCGCCGCGAGATCAACCGCAAGACCACGACCGAGGCGCTGCGCCACTACCGGTACGAGTGGCGCCCGCACCGGCTCATCGAGGCGCCGAAGCCGCGCCTGCGCGCCCTGCAGCGCACGCTGCTGGACGGCCTGCTCGGGCGCGTGCCCGTCCACCCGGCCGCGCACGGCTTCGTCCCGGGCCGCTCGCCCTTCACGTTCGCCGCGCCGCACGCCGGGCGGCCGGTCGTCGTCCGGCTGGACCTTGCGGCGTTCTTCACGAGCGTCTCGGTTTCCCGGGTGTACGGCCTGTTCCGCGCGATGGGCTATCCCGAGCCCGTCGCGCACGCCCTCGCCGCACTGTGCACCACCAGCACGCCGGCCGACGTGCTGCGGGGCCACCCGGACGCGTTCGCACTGCGCGCGCCGCACCTGCCGCAGGGCGCGCCGAGCTCGCCGGCGATCGCCAACCTGTGCACGTTCCGGCTCGACCGGCGCCTCGACGGCGTCGCGGACGCCTTCGGCGCCGTCTACACCCGATACGCCGACGACCTGGCGTTCTCCGGCGACCTCAACCTCGGCGCCGCCCGCCGGCTGATACGGCTGGTCGAGCGGGTCGCGGTCGCGGAGGGGTTCCGGATCAACCCGGCCAAGACCCGGGTGCGGGGCCGCGGTGACCGGCAGCGCCTCGCCGGGCTGGTCGTCAACGACGGGCCGGCGGCGCCCCGCGAGGAGTACGACCGGCTCCGCGCGATCCTGCACGCCGCCGCCCGCGATGGGCTCGAGGCGGCGAACCGGGACGGCCGTGCGGACTTCGCCGCGCACCTCGCCGGCCGGATCGCCTGGGTCGGGCGGGGCCGCCCGGCGCGGGCCGCCAAACTGCGGGAACTGTACATGGCGGCGCTCGCGACAGAGTTGTGATCGTCTGTCATATTCGACGACGTGACTGTGGACGCCGCCCCCGCGCCAGCGCGCACCTTCATCCGCTCCGACTTCATGGTCTTCGGCATCTGCGCCGTCGCCGTCGGGATGGCGGCGGTGACCCGCTTCGCAAACGTGCCGTCGGTGCTCGCGTTCGTGGTCGCCGGCGCCGCGGTCGCCGCCCTCGCCTCGCTGGTCGGGCGCAGCGTCGAGCAGCTCGGCGACCGCTTCGGGCCGGGCGCGACCGGCGTGCTGCAGGGCGCGCTGGGCAACCTGCCCGAGCTGTTCATCGGCTTCTTCGCGCTCAAGGCCGGCCTGGTCTCGGTCGTGCAGTCCGCGATCATCGGCTCGATCCTGTCGAACATCCTGCTGGTGCTCGGCCTGGCCTTCGTCGCCGGCGGCCTCAAGCACGGCACCCAGAAGTTCAACTCCGAGCGGGCGCGCACCACGATGGTGCTGATGGTGCTCGCCACCGGCGCCCTGGTGCTGCCGAGCCTCGCCTCCTACGTACACACCCCGGCCGAGCCGCACGAGAAGTCGCTGTCGATCTTCGTCGCGATCGTCCTCCTGCTGGTCTTCGCGCTGTCGCTGCCGGCGAGCCTGAAGCGCTCGGCCGCGGCGGCGAACGACGTGCACATGGAGGCGCCGCGCTGGCCGGTCTGGGTCGCCGTCGGCCTGCTCGCGGTCGCCAGCCTCTGCGCGGCGCTGGTCTCGGACTGGTTCGTCTATGCCCTGGAGCCCGCGATCGACGCCCTCGGCATCTCGCAGGCCTTCGCCGGCCTCGTGATCGTCGCCATCGCCGGCAACGCGATCGAGAACGTCATCGGCATCAAGCTCGCGTTCAAGGGCCAGGCCGACTACGCCCTCAGCGTCGTCATCAACAGCCCGCTGCAGATCGCGCTCGTGCTGGCACCGGCGCTGGTCCTGCTGAGCCTGCTCACCGCGAGCACGCTGACCCTGGTCTTCGCCCCGATGCTCATCATGGCCGTGGCCATCACGGTGATCGCGGTCGCCTTCATCGTCTTCGACGGCGAGTCGACCTGGCTCGAGGGCGCGACACTCGTGGCCCTCTACGTGATCATCGCGTCGGTCTTCTGGTGGGGGTAAACGCCTTTCGAGGTCGGAAGGGCTAGCCCCGGTTTCGTGAGGCCGCCGCCGGGAAGCCGCCCCGCGTGGTGTCGCTGCGGTACCAGCCGTCCCTGGATGGCCTGCGGGCGGTCGCGCTCGGCGCCGTGCTCGTCGTGCACGGGCTGCCGAGCGTCCTGCCCGGCGGCTTCCTCGGGGTGGACCTGTTCTTCGTCCTGTCCGGCTTTCTGATCACGTGCCTGCTGCTCGCCGAGGTCGAGGCGGCCGGCCGGGCCGACCTCGGCGCGTTCTGGCTGCGCCGGGCCCGCCGCCTGCTGCCGGCGCTGGTGCTCGTCGTCGCCGTCACCGTCGGCACCGCGCGCTGGCTGCTGCCCGCACAGGACCCGCCGGCTTTGCGCGCGGACGGCATCGCCGCCCTGACGTACTGGGCCAACTGGCGCATGATCCTGCGCGGCGGCGGCGACTACTTCACCCGTACCGCCGACGCCTCACCGCTGCAGCACACCTGGTCGCTCGCGATCGAGGAGCAGTTCTACCTGATCTGGCCGCTGCTGCTGCTCCTGGCGCTGCGCGCCGCCCGCCCCAGGGTCGCGATCGCCGCCGTCTCGCTCGCCGGCGCCGCGGCTTCGGCGGTGGCGGCGGCCCTGCTCTACGACCCGGCCCGCACCGATCGGGTGTACTTCGGCACCGACACTCGCGCCGGCGCCCTGCTGGTCGGCTGCGCCCTGGCCGCCGCGCTGCCCGCGCTGTCCCGCCGCCCCCGCGGAGTGCGGGCGGCGGGCCTGGCCGGCGCGATCGCCTTCGCCGCGTGCTGCCGCTTCGCCACCGGCCACCAGCCGTGGCTGCTGCGCGGCGGCCTGCTCGTCCCGGCCGTCGCGGCCGCGGCGGTCCTGGCCGCGGTGTCCGTGGTCCCGGGCTCGATCGGCGCGCGGACGCTCGCGGTGCGCCCCCTGACCGCCGTCGGCAAGATCTCCTACGGCGGCTATCTCTGGCACTGGCCCCTCTTCGCCGTCCTCGACGCCGCGCGCACCGGCCTGCAGGGCCCCGCCCTCTTCGCCCTGCGTGTGGCGGCCACCCTGTGCGCGGCGGCGTTGAGCTACGCGCTGCTCGAGCGCCCGATCCGCCGCGGCATCCGCCCGCGGATCCCGCTGACCGCCCTGACCGCCGCCGCGGTCGCCGCGATCGCGCTCGCGTTGTCGCCCCTTGCCAAACCGGATGTGGTACCACCAGTGCTCCCCGCCGCCTTCCAGCCCTCGGCCGCGTCGTCCTCGTCCGCGCCCGCCTCGGCCCCGACGGCCCGCCCCGGCCGCCGCCCCGGCCCGCCGCGCGTGATGGTCATGGGCGACTCGGTGGCGTGGACCCTGGGCGCGTACTGGCCCGGCGACCCCCGCTTCGACCTCGCCAACGAGGCCGTCCAGGGCTGCGGCATCGCACCGCTACCGGACCTGCGCTACGCCGGCGACCTGCACGAGCCCTACCCGTACTGCTCGACCTGGCGCCAGCGCTGGTCCTCCTCGGTGGACCGCACCGACCCCGACCTGGCGGTGGTCCTGCTGGACCGCTGGGAGCTGATGGACCGCCGCCTCGAGAACCGCTGGACCCACGTCGGCGAGCCCGACTACGACGCGTACCTGAGCGGCCAACTCCGCGCGGCGCTGGACGCCCTGTCGTCCCACGGCGCCCGCCCGGTCCTGCTCACGGCCCCGTACACGCACCGCGCCGAGCGCCCCGACGGCGGCCTGTGGCCCGAGGACGACCCCGCCCGCGTGGACGCCTGGAACCGCCTGCTGTCCGCGGTGGCCTCGACCCACCCGTCGCACCCGGCAGTGCTGGACCTGAACCGGGTGCTGTGCCCCGCGGGCGCCTTCACCTGGACGGTGGCGGGGGTAAGGGTCCGTAGCGATGGCCTGCACCTGACCCCGGAAGGTGTCCGGGAAGTTGTCGCACCATGGCTGTCGGCGCAGCTGGCATCCCTGGCCCGTGGGTCGTGACCGGCCGGAAGCCGCCCGGGGCGAAGGCCGCGGCCGGTGCGATCATGCGGCCGTGCAACAGGACCGCGCCGACCAGCACCGACGGGGCCGTCAGCAGGTAGAGCACGACGCCCGGCATCGCGAAGATCGGGGTGATCGGCAGCAGCGTCACCAGGCGTAGGAGGAGCACCGGCAGCATCAGGGCAAGGAGGCTCATCATGCCGAAGCCCAGCGTGGAGGCCAGGTTCTGCCAGGCGAACCGCAGCTGCTCGCCCGCGCCGCGCACGCCGTGGTGGTGCAGCGGCACGGCCAGGGTGAGCAGGCCGACGAGGAAGCCGTTGAAGACCAGGCCGGCGGCGAGGGCGACGGCCAGGTTCACGCCCGGGATCCACAGCAGCGGGATCGTGACCAGCCAGCCCAGGTTCAGCACCGCGGTCACGATGAGGGTCTGGCGCAGGCAGACGGCGGCGGAGCGGTACCAACGCGGCGCCGCCACCTCCGGGCCACCGCTGCGCCGGATCACCGCGCGGGTGATGAACGGGAAGAACGCCGCTCCGAACAGCATGGTGAGCGGGACCGTGAGGGCGGTGATCGCCGTGTGGAACAGCATGGCCGCGGCGATCCAGAGCACCTGGTCGAGGATCCACAGCACCCAGTGCGGCAGGAAGTCCACGAGCCCGAGCAGCCAGGCGGTCAGCCGGTCGACCAGCGCGCCCGTCGCCTCGTGCAGGCCGAACAGCGCCAGGCCGGTCAGCAGGACCGGGACGGCCACCAGCGGCCACAGGCGAGGGGTCGTGACGAAGAGGGCGGTGCCGCGGAAGACGAACCCGGCGCCGGAGAAGAAGCGGGAGACGCTCGAGCCGACGGCGCGCGCCGCCTGCACGCCCTGCCGCCCGGCGGTGCCGGCGAAGCGGGCGACCTGCGCCGCCTGGGGCGATCGGCCGACGTCGGCGAGCCGGGCGTAAGGCGGTCGTCGTGGCGCGGGCGGCTGCGGCTGCATGCGACGGTACCCCCAGATCGACGCGGCGACCGCCTGAGCTTATGGATCGATGGGCGTCTCGTCGACTTTTAAGGTTTGCTTTCGCCGCGGGTGTGTCCCGCCCGCCGCCGTTACGATGCCGCCGTGGCTGAGCACAGCGTGGCGGGCGAGCCCTGGTGGCGGGCCCGGCGGACCTGGGTGATCGCCGCGGCCGGCGTGGTCGTGGCCGGCGCGGCGACCGTTGCGCTCGTCGCGCAGGCGTCCGGCGCGGCGTGCGCGGCGGTTGCGGCGACGACGGGGCAGGCCACGTACTACGCGGCCGACGGCGGCGGCAACTGCTCGTTCGACAAGGTGTCGGAGCCGCTGGTCGTGGCGCTGGGCAACGCGGAGTACAAGGCGGGGGCCGCCTGCGGGGGGTACCTCGACGTGAAAGGCCCGAAGGGGACCGTGCGGGTCAAGGTCACCGACCGCTGCCCCGAGTGCGCCGCCGGGCACATCGACCTGTCGAAGCAGGCGTTCGCGCGCATCGGCGAGGTGAGCGCCGGGATCATCAAGGTCACCTACAGCCAGGTGACCAGCCCGTCGGTGCCGGGGCCGGTGACGGTGCGGGTCAAGGAGGGCTCGTCGCGGTACTGGCTGGCGCTGCGCTTCGACAACACGGGCAACCCGCTGGCGAGCGCCGAGCTGCAGTCCGGCGGCGCGTGGAAGGCGCTCGGCCGCACCGACTACAACTACTGGATCGCCGAGAGCGGCGCCGGCAACGGGCCGTTCACGATGCGGGTCACCGACACGGCGGGCCGGCGTACCACGCTGAGCGGCATCACGCTGACGCCGGGCGCGGTCCAGCGCCCGGGCGCGACGGGCGCCGGCACGGTCGCGCCGAAGACCACCGGACCGAGCCGCTCGTCCGCGGCCGGCTCAGAGCCGCCGCCGGCCGCCGCGTCGCTCGCCGCGGCCGGCGAGGGCTCGTTCGCGCCGCTGGATCTCGCCACGACGGCGCCCGCGTCCGGCGCGCCGGCCGCCGCCAAGCACTGCTGAGCCCGCCCCGCGCTCAGCGGCCCTGCTCGGCGTCGATGACGCGGAAGACGGCGTTGATGAGCGCCAGGTGGGTGAGCGCCTGCGGGAAGTTGCCCAGGTGCCGGCCGCTGTGCACGTCGATCTCCTCGGCGTAGAGCCCGAGCGGGCCGGCCATGGACAACAGCTTCGCGCACAGCCGGCGGGCCCGGTCCAGCTCGCCGATCTCGACCAGCGCCGAGACCAACCAGAACGAGCAGACCGTGAACGTGCCCTCGGTGCCGCTGACGCCGTCGTCGGTCTCCTCGGTGCGGTACCGCAGCACCAGCTCGTCGACCGTGAGCTCGGACTCGATGGCGAGCACGGTCGCGCGCACGCGCTCGTCGTCCGCCGGCAGGAAGCCGACCAGCGGGATGAGCAGCACCGAGGCGTCCAGCGCGTTGGTGTCGTAGTGCTGGGTGAAGACGCCGCGGTCGTCGACGCCGTGCGCCAGCACGTCCTCGCGGATCTGCACGGCCAGGCTCCGCCAGCGCTCCGCGAGCTCCGTGTCGTCGCGCAGCTGCGCCAGGCGGGCGCCCCGATCGAGCGCCACCCAGCACATGACCTTCGACGAGGTGAAGTGCCGCGGCTCGCCGCGCACCTCCCAGATGCCGCGGTCCGGCTCGCGCCAGAACTTGGCCGCCGTCTCCACCTGGTGCACCAGCGCCGGCCACATGCGCTCCTCGAGGCGGTCCCGGTGCTTGGTGTGCAGCCAGACCGAGTCCAGCATCGTGCCCCACACGTCGTGCTGGCGGTGGGTGAAGGCGTCGTTGCCGACCCGCACCGGGCGGGCGCCTTCGTAGCCGTAGAGGTGCTCCAGCGTCCGCTCGCCCAGGTCGCGCTCGCCGCCCATGCCGTACATGACCTGCAGGTCGACGTACTGGCTGGCGATCTCGGTGATGAACCGGCGGAAGTCGTCGGCCTCCCAGTCCAGCCCGAGCTCGTACAGGCTCCACAAGGCGAAGGTGGAGTCGCGGATCCAGCAGTACCGGTAGTCCCAGTTGCGCTCGCCGCCGGGCGTCTCCGGCAGTGAGGTCGTCGCGGCCGCGGCCAGCGCGCCGGTCGGCGCGAACGAGAGCCCCTTCAGGGTGAGCGCGCTGCGCTCGAGCTCGGCGCGGAACGGGTGGTCGGGGAAGCGGCCGCGGGCGAGCCAGTGCTGCCAGTGGTGTGCGGTCCAGACCAGGCGCGCCTCCGCCTCGGCGATGTCGTACGGCGGCTCGTGCTCGGTCCACGACAGGGCGCAGAAGCGGGCGTCGCCGTCGCGCAGCAGGGTGCGGGCGATGGCCTTGCTGCCCTCGAACCCCAGCCGCAGGTCGGTCGTGAGGCTCAGCTCGACGCCCTCGCCGTCGGCCCGGCAGCGGCCCTGGTGGTACCCCGGCCCGCGGTACTCCCACCGCCCCGGCCGCCGCCCGTAGTCGAAGACCGGCTCGCAGTCGAGGGTGAGCTGGACCTCCCCGCTGACACAGCGGACCGTGCGCAGCAGCACGTGCTGCGCGTCGTAGTCGGTCGGCGCCCGCCGGTGCGTGCCGGAGCGTTCGATGTCGTGGTGCCAGGGCCCCATGAGCAGCACGTCGAGCACGACGATCCAGCCGGTCGTGGTGCCCCAGCTGGTCTCCAGCACCATCGTGCCCGGCAGGTACCGCCGCGCCGCCGGCACCCGCAGGTCCGAGGGGCCCAGCCGGAAGCCGCCGGCGCCGCGGTCCAGCAGCGCGCCGAAGACGCTGGGCGAGTCGAGCCGGGGCAGGCAGAGCCACTCCACGTTGCCGCTCGGCGCGATGAGCGCGGTGGTCTCGCAGTCGGACAGGAACCCGTACGACTCAATGGGCGGGAACGGCGAGAGCGCGGTCACGAGCGCCGCCTCCCCTCAGATGCCGTGTGCGAACGAGGCGACCTCGGGCCCGCGCGCCGGCGCCGTCTGCTGCTCCAGCCGATGCAGCACGCCGCGCAGGTCGGCCATGAACAGGTCGGCCAGGTCGTGTGTGAACCCGCTGCGCACCACCACGCGCAGCGCCGCGAGGTCGGTGCGGTGCTCCGGGAAGGTGTACGCCGGGACGATCCAGCCGGCCGTGCGCAGCGCGATGGAGACGTCGAAGACCGAGTAGTTGAGCACGTCCTCGCGAAGGGCCACGGCCACCACGGGCAGCTGGGAGCCGTTGGTGATCAGGCGGAACGGCCCGAGGCCGTTCATCCGCTCGCCCAGCAGCATGGCGACCTCGCGGCCGTAGCGCTGCACCCGCCGGTACCCGCTGAAGCCGAGCCGCAGGAAGTTGTAGTACTGCGCCACCACCTGCGCGGCCGGCCGGGAGAACGTCAGCGTGAACGTCGGCAGCTCCCCGCCGAGGTAGTTGACCCGGAACACCAGGTCGTCGGGGAGCGCGGCCTCGTCGCGCCAGACGACCCAGCCCAGCCCGGGGTACACGAGCCCGTACTTGTGCCCCGAGACGTTGATCGAGGCGACCCGGTCCAGCCGGAAGTCCCACTCGAGCTCCGGGTCGCAGAACGGCGCGACCATGGCACCGGAGGCGCCGTCGATGTGCACCGGGACGTCCCAGCCGGTGCGCCGCTGCAGCTCGTCCAGCGCGGCGCAGATCTCGGCCACCGGCTCGTAGCTGCCGTCGAACGTCGAGCCCAGCACCGCCACGACGCCGATCGTGTTCTCGTCGCAGCGCGCCGCGGCCTCGGCCGCACCGAGGTGGAACCGGTCGCCCTCCATCGGCACCGTCCGCGGCTCGACGTCCCAGTAGTCGGCGAACTTCTCCCAGCAGATCTGGGTGTTGATGCCCATGACGATGTTCGGGCGGTCCGCCGGTTGCCCGGCGGCGCGCCGGGCTTGCTGCCAGCGCCGCTTGAGCGCCAGGCCGCCGAGCATGCACGCCTCGCTCGAGCCGGCCGTCGACACGCCCGGCGCGGCCCGGTAGTCGGGCGCGTGCCAGAGGCCGGCCAGCATGCGCACGCAGCGGCGCTCCAGGTCGGCGGTGCGCGGGTACTCGTCGCGGTCGATGAGGTTCTTGTCGATGCTCTCGGCCATCAGCCGCCCGGCCTCCGGCTCCATCCACGTCGTGACGAAGCTCGCCAGGTTGAGCCTCGGGTTGCCGTCCAGCAGCAGCTCGTCGTGCACGATCTGGTACGCCACCGGCGGGTCCAGCTCGTCATCGGGCAGCTGGTCGCGAGGTATGCGCAGGGGCTCCCGGGTGAAGACCGGGTTCACCGACAGCTCCGGGGATCGGTCGATCATCCCCCGGCGCTACCCCCGGCCCCTCACACCAAACGGTCAGCGACCGAGCGTGGCGCAGGCCGCGTCGAGAGTCGCCCGGCGCAGCTCGTCGAACGGCGCGTCGGTGAACATCACCGTGCAGTCGCCCAGCCCGCCGACCGCCACCGTGGCGCGGGTCTGCTGCGCGAGCGTCGGCGCCGGCCCGAAGAGCAGCGCCTGCAGCCGCCGCCGCCAGCCGTCCACCGCGGCGGCCAGGTCGAGGTGGGCCAGCACGCTCGGGTCCTGCATGACCATCTTGGTGATGGCCCGGTGGCGGTACGTCACGTCGAAATACGCCCCGAGCATCTCCCGGGCGTCGTGTGACGGTGCCGACTCCAGCCGGGCCAGGAGCTCCTCCACGTCGTCGACGAGCGGCTGGACCAGGCCGCGCAGCAGTTCCTCGCGGGAGGCGAAGTGGTAGTACAGCGCGGGCTTGGTGATGCCGACGCGCTCGGCGATCTCGCGCAGGCTCGCCTGCTGCACGCCCTTCTCGGCGATCAGCTCCAGCGCCGCGGCGCGGATGCGCTCGGCGGTCTCGCTCGTCCTCGGTCTCGGCACGCCTCCGATAGTAGTTGACTTACCGGGCGGTAAGGATTTACCGTCCGGTAGGTAAGTAAACCTGCGAGGGGGAGGTTCGACATGCACGTGCTCATCTCAGGTGCGAGCATCGCCGGGCCGGTGCTGGCGTATTGGCTGCGCCGGGCCGGGTTCCGGGTCACGGTCGTGGAGCGGACCGAGTCGCTGCGCACCGGCGACGGCGGGCAGGCGGTGGACCTGCTCGGGCCGGCGGTCGAGGTCATCGACCGGATGGGGCTCGGCGCGACGGTGCGGGCCGAGCGCACCGTGACCGACATGATGTCGCTGATCCGGCCGGGGCGGCGCACGATCACCATCCACGGCGCGGAGCTGCTCGCCGGCATCTCCGACCGGCACATCGAGATCTACCGGGGCGACCTGGCGCGGATCGTGCACGAGGCGACGGCCGGCGACGTCGAGTACCGCTTCGGCACCACGATCGCGGCGCTGGACGGCGGCGACGTCACCTTCGCCGACGGCACCCGGGAGCGCTTCGACCTCGTCGTCGGCGCCGACGGCCTGCACTCCGGCGTGCGGCGGCTGGTCTTCGGCGACGAGCGGCGGTACCGCCAGTTCCTCGGCGCCTACTTGTCGGTCTTCTCCATCCCCGACTTCCTCGGCCTGGACGGCGTCGTGCAGATGTATTACGGCATCGACAGAGGGGTAGCCGTCTACCCGACCAAGAACCCGGACCGGGCCCGGGTGGTGGTCCTGGCCCGCAGCACCGAGCGCGACCACGACTACCGGGACGCCGCCGCGCAGCGACGGCTGCTGCGTGCCATGGTCGACGGCCTCGGCTGGGAGGTACCGCGGCTGATGGGGCACCTCGACACCGCGGACGACTTCTACTTCGACTCGATCAGCCAGATCCGGCTCGACTCGTGGTCGCGCGGCCCCGTGACCTTGGTCGGCGACGCGGGATACGGCCCCGGCCCGGCGGTCGGCGGCGGCACCAGCCTCGCCGTCGTCGGCGCCTACGTGCTGGCCACCGAGCTCGCGGCGGCCGGCGGCGACCCCGCCGTGGCGTTCCCGGCCTACGAGGCGGCGATGGCGGCGCCGGTCGCGGCCAGCCGGCCCATCGGCCCGTCGGTGCTCGACACGCTGATCCCCCGCGGCCGCTTCCAGCTGTGGGCGATGACCCAGGCCGGCCGCGTGCTGCCGAGGCTGCCCGAGCCGCTGCGGCGCCGGCTCACGTCCTTCGGCGGCGGCCCCGCCGCGATGCTCGACGGCGTGCGGCTGCGCCCGGTGCCGGTGGCCGCCTGACCGACCTATAGTCGTGATCGGTGACTATCTCGCGCAGTGCCCGCAAGCGGGCCGACCCCGACCTCGGCGTGCTGTCCGCGCAGGTGCTCTTCGCGCTGCAGAAGGAGCTCTTCCGCCGGCTCGCCGAGCAGGGGCACCCCGACCTGCGGCCCCGCCACGGCGCGGTGCTGGCCTACCTCGACGCCGAGGGCAGCCGGGCCACCGAGCTCGCGTTCCAGTCCGGCCAGCACAAGCAGGTCATCGGCACGCTCGTCGACGAGCTCGAGGCGCTCGGCTACGTGCAGCGCCGGCCCGACCCGCAGGACCGGCGGGCCAAGCTCGTCGTGCCGACCGAGCGCGGCCTGGACGAGATGCGTCGCTCGGACGCGATCCTCGCCGACATCGAGCGCGGCCACGCCGAGGCGGTCGGCGCGCCGGCCTACGCGACCTTCAAGGACGTGCTGCGCCGGGTGGCGAGCCGCCAGCGGGAGGAGATCCGCTAGCGGCCCGCCGCCGGGCTCAGGCCTGGTTCTCGTCCAGCGCCGCCCGCTTGCGGCCGTCGCCGCCGGCGGTGCGCTCGATGACCACGCGGTCGATCTCCTGCCCGGCCTCGGTCAGCGCGCGCAGCGTGAGGGTGGTCTTGCGCCCCTCGGCGGCGGGCTGCACGTCGACGGCGAGGAACGAGTAGCCGGTGTAGCGCACCCGCGACCAGGTGACGGTCTCGGTGACCTTCACCGTGCCGTTCGCCCACACGTAGCTGGGCACCGAGTCGAGGTCGTTGACGTGCCCGGCGTAGGAGTCGGGGACCGGGAAGCTGTACAGCGAGCGCCCGGCCGCGCCCGCGGTGACGTACGTCGTGCCGTCCCGCTCCGGGTGGGTCGTCGCGCCGATCGGGGTCTGCTTGGACACACCGCCCTTGAGCGCGTCGGCCCGCTCGTAGATGTGGTTGTGCCCGTTGACGACCAGGTCCACCTGGTACTTGTCGAACAGCGGCACCCACTGCGTGCGCACGCCGCCCTCGGACGCGTGCTGGTTCGTCGTCGAGTACGCGCAGTGGTGGAAGAACACGACGACGAAGTCCACGTCGGGCTGCTGGCGCAGGAACTTGAGCCGGTCCTCGAGCCACTTGGTCTGCGAGCCGCCGCTGTAGCCGAGGTTCGCCGGGATCTCGTAGGAGACGTCGTTGGCGTCGAGCGAGATCACCGCGACGTTGCCGAAGATGTAGGAGTACACGCTCGGGCAGTGTTGCGGGCCGTTGCCGGGGAAGTCGAACCGCGCGATGTCGCCGCCGTAGCCGTTGGGCGAGTACAGCGCCTCCATGTCGTGATTGCCGGTGGCGACCATCCACGGCACCGAGGCCGCGATCGACTCGGTCTGTGCGAGGAACTGGTCCCAGATGCGCGGGTCGTAGACGTCGGTGCCGTTTGAGCCGTCGGAGCTGACCGGCTTGCCGGCGCCGCTGGAGTCGCCGTAGGCGATGTCGCCGGCGTGCAGATGGAAGGCCGGGTTCTGCTGGGCGATGATGCCGTCGTTGCTCAGCGCGTGGTAGCTCACGCCCTGGTCGCCGAAGGCGGTGAAGGTGAAGGGGGCGGCAATCCGCCGGCGCGACGGCGCCGTGGTGAACGAGTCGACGCGGCCGAAGGTCGACAGGTCGGTGGGGTCGTAGCCGTCGTGGCCGACCGCGTAGAAGTACGTCTTGCCGGGCTGCAGGCCGTTGAGCGCGGCATGCACGTAGTACTGGTCCACGGGGGCGATGGCGCCGGGCACCTCGGAGTGCAGCGCGCGGATCTCGGCCGGGACCTTGTGGCCGAGGTTCCACGGGGAGTCGCCGTAACGCAGGAATGGCCGCGTCACCAGCGACGGCACCTGCCAGCCGACGCTCACCTGCGAGCGGGGATTGGCGCCGTAGGCCAGGTGCCGCGCGAACGGCACCACGAGGTGCCCGGGCAGCCGGTCGGGCTGCTGCCAGAATTCGGCGGTATTGTTCGCGAACGCCGGTCCGGCGATTCCCGCCGCGGCGACCGCGCCGGCGCCCGCGGCCCCGGCGACGAGCATGCCGCGGCGCGACATACGGATCTTCTTGCGCAGCAACTCGTGCTGCTCCGCCATGCTCAGCCGGGCGGCGAGGTGGTCGGGCAGCCCCATGCGAGGAATTTCCATGCCCGCAGTCTGCGCCCGATGGATAGCCGATTTTATTTATTGCTACATGAACAATCGCCGAAAACAATTGCGAATTGTACGGCGGAAACCGTCGCTATCCATGAGACATTTCCCGGCCCAAGTGAATCTCCCGCCATTCCGGGGATGCGCGCGCCTGTGGACGAGCCGACGCAGACCTTCGCCCGCGGCGCCGGCCGTGCTGCTGGGCGCGCAGGCGTGCTCCTCGCCCTCGCGCTGCTCGGCGGGCGGTCATGTGGTGCCGCCTGCTCGGCCCGGACGCCGTGCTCCTGCTCGGCCCGGACGCCGTGCTTCTGCTCGGCCCGGGCGTGCCGGGCGCCGCGGTGGCTGTTGCTGTCCGGCCACTCGGGCGGCCGGCCGTCGCCGGACCTTTCGGGCTTTGCGACGTTGGTGTTCCGCTCGGGCCGCTGCGGCGGGCTATTGCATCAGATGAGGCGCCCGAGGCCGACCGTCAGGCCGGGGCGCGCCGGGATGGCCCGGATCGCCAGCAGCACGCCCGGGATGAAGGACGAGCGGTCGATCGAGTCGTGCCGCAGCGTGAGCCGCTCGCCGTCGCCGCCGAAGAGCACCTCCTGGTGCGCGAGCAGCCCATTGGCCCGCACCGAGTGCACGCGCGGGTCGCGGACCAGGTCGGCGGTGCGCAGCGCGGTGCCGCTGGGCGCGTCGAGCTTCTGCGCGTGGTGCATCTCCACGATCTCGGCAGACGGGTAGTAGCGCGCGGCCCGCGCGGCGAACTCCATCATGAGCACGGCGCCGAGCGCGAAGCTCGGCGCGATGACCACGCCCTGGCCGGGCCGGTCGGCGAGCCAGGACGCGACCTCGTCCAGCCGCGCCCGGTCGAAGCCCGACGTGCCGACGACCACGTGCACGCCCCGCTCGATGCACCTGCGCAGGTTGCCCATCACCACGTCGTGGCGGGTGAAGTCCACGACCACGGCCGCGCTCGGGTCCTCGGCGTCGACGAGGTCCAGGTCCGCCGCGGCCTCGACCGCCTCGCACACCAGCCGGCCGACCCGGCCGCGCGCGCCGAGCACGCCCACGTTCATCACGGGCCCAACGTAGCCGCCGCGCCCCTCCGTACACATGTTCTATCCACAGGCTGTGGACGAACATGTGTACGAGTCCGCCGAGTGCCTCGGTGCACCGATTGTGCGGGTCCGAACAACATGATCAACGGCCGATCCGAAAGAAGCCCTAACGGGCACTTAAGAACAGCTTCACGAAACCATTCAGGTTACGGTGAGAAGTCAATCGACGACGGCATCCCTCGATATGTCCCGGGGACACGGGGCTGGCCGGACAAAACGGGCAAATTTCCCCGGTGAGCGCGCCAGATGGCGCCCTGCACGGGGTCCGTCGATCCATAAAAGGAGTTAAAGAGACTTGAAGAACGGCTGCCTGATCTTGTCCCGAGGCGATGGAACCGCTCGATGAAACTTAAATTGACCGCTTACTGACACCCTGCCAAGGTGGGTTTTGCCGGTAGGTGGAAATAGCCGGGAATCACCGCACAGGATAGAGGAACTGCAATGGTTCAGCCGCACCCGCCGGGTTCCGGCGGGGTTCCCTCAAGCCGCGGTCGATCCTCCAGAAGCGGACCGCCCTCCGCGGTGAACGTCGGGCTCGTCGCCCTCGCTGCGCTGATGCTCCTCGGCGTGCTCACCGGTGGCGGGCGCGAAACCCTGACCCAGGTCTTCGGTTTCCTGGTCTTCTACTGCGGTGTCTTCACCCTCGTGTCGCTGACCCTCACGGTGATCGTCGGCCTCATCGCCACCGATCGCATCGTCCTCGTCGCGCGCCATCGCGTGTGGGTGCAGTCCGTGCACCGCACGCTGGGCATCGTCGCGATCTCCTGCCTCGGCCTGCACATCGGCACCGAGCTCGTGGTCGGGCGGGTCGGCCTCTTCGGCGCGCTCGTGCCCTTCACCACGGCGCCGTTCACCGTCGGTGCCGGCTCCGTGGCGGCGTACCTCATGATCCTGGTCATGTGGAGCGGCATGGTGCGCTCCCGCTTCGCGCAGAACGGCCGCCCGTGGCTGTGGCGCCCGCTGCACGCCGCGGCCTACCTGTCGTGGCCGGTTTCGCTGTGGCACGGGCTCAACGCCGGGCGCCCGCCGGCCGTGTGGGTGACCGCGAGCTACCTGGTGCTGGGGTTCCTGACCACCGTCGCACTCGGCCTGCGCCTGTCCGCCGAGCGCAGCCGGCGCCGGCAGCAGGTGACCGCCGGCCGCACCACCACCGAGATCGCGCCGGTGGGGCGGATCGAGCCGGCCGGATACGAGCGGCGGGCCCCGCGCTCGTCCCGCTCCGGCAGCCGGTTCCGCTGGGACGCCGCCTCCGCCGAGCAGCTGTGGTCCGCCGAAGAGGGCGGCGCCGACCTGCGCGCGGACTACCGCCGCGAGAAGGCTGCCGACCTGCGCGCGGACTACCGCCGCGAGAAGGTTGCCGAGGCTGCCCCGGTGACCGCGGTGCCGGTGAGCGCCGTGCCGGTGACCGCGGTGGTCTACGACGACCCGGTGACGTACGACGACCCGGTGACGTACGACGAACCGGAGCCGTACGAGCCCCCGGCCCCGGCCCCGGCGTCGGCCCCCAAGCACTCGTACGAGCCCAACCCCTACGCGTCGGAGTACTACGAGCCGGAGCCCGAGCCCGAGCCGGCCCCGACGTTTCGCGGCGTGGCGACGCCCGTCTACGACGACTACGACCCCTACGCCACCTACCCCGAGCCCGAGCCGGCCCGAGCCGAACCGTCCTATGTGGAGCCCGGACCCGCGGCCGAGTACCGCGACGAGACGACGGGCCTGACCCTTCGCGACCGGTTCGCTGCGCGCCGCACCAAGGTCGCCGCGGCCGCCGAGGCCGACCGCTACGCCGACGACGACACTCCGACGCTGGTCAACCTCGACACCCGCCGCGAGCTGCGCCGCCAAGAGGAGGAGGAGCGTCGCACCCGTCGCGCCCAGTCCTCGAGCGGCCGGGGCCGTCGCCACCGTGACGATGACGACGACGACCTCGAGTACTGGGCCCGCCTGCGGGGCGAGGCGCGATGAGCCCCCGCGCCCGCGGCAGCGTCGTCGGCGGGGCGACCAGGGTCCCGACCGTCCTGTCGATCGGGCCGGCTCGGCTGACCGCCGGCCTCGACCACGCCGAGCGGCTCGACCTGCGCGCACACCAGCAGGTGCACGGCCCGATCGGCCCGCTGTCCAAGCGCGCCCTCATCGAGCTGGCCGACGACGTCAACCTCACCGGCCGCGGTGGCGCCGGCTTCCCGTTCGCCAAGAAGGTGAAGGCCGTCGCCGACGCCGTCGAGCGGCGCATGCTCGCGCCGTTCGTGGTGGTGAACGCGACCGAGGGCGAGCCGGCCGCCTGGAAGGACAAGGTCCTGCTGACCCGGGCGCCGCACCTGATCCTCGACGGCGCAGCCCTGGTGGCCTGGGCGCTGCGTGCGGTGGAGGTCGTGCTGTGCGTCGCCGACGACGGCATCGGCGAGCGGTCGCTGCTGGCCGCTATCGCCGAGCGCGACCTGCCGGTGCCGGCCCGCGTCGTGCGGGTGCCGCACCGGTTCATCTCCGGCGAGGGCGGCGCGCTGGTGCAGGGCATCAACGGCCTGCCGCACATCCCGCCCGGCATCAAGCGCCGGGCGAGCGAGGGCGGTGTGGCCGGACAGCCGACGCTGCTGTCCAACGCCGAGACCTTCGCGCAGCTGGCGATCGCCGCCCGGATCGGCCCGCGCCGCTACCGCGAGGTCGGCGAGCCGCAGGGGAAGGAGCCCGGCACCGTGCTGCTCAGCGTCACCGGCAGCGCCCGGCACCCGGCCGTCGTCGAGTGCCCGACCGGCACCCCGCTGGCCGAGGTCCTCGACCTCTGCGCCGTGCCCGCCGGCCCGGCCGTGCTCTCCGGCGGCTTCCACGGCCGCTGGCTGGACATGGCCACGGCGTCTCGGGCCGAGGTCTCGCGGCGCGGTATGGCCGCGGTCGGCGGCGCCCTCGGCGCCGGCATCATCCTGCCGATCGGCCCGGACACCTGCCCCGTCGGCGAGGTCGCCCGCGTGGTGCGCTACCTCGCGGCGGAGTCGGCCGGGCAGTGCGGTCCGTGCCGGCTCGGCCTGCCCGACCTGGCCCGGGCCGTCGACGGCCTGGCGTCGGGGACCGGCGACCCGGCCGTCGTGCGCGCGGCCGCGGCCGGCGTCAAGGGCCGTGGCGCTTGCAGCCATCCCGACGGTACCGCTGGATTCGCGACCTCAGCCCTGGAAGTCTTCGCCGACGATCTCACCCGGCACGCCCGGGCCGGCGACTGCGGGCGCTCGACCGTCGGCGTGCTGCCGGTGCCCACCACCCGCGAAGAGGGCGGCACGCGCAGGCTGCACGTCGACTGGTCCCGCTGCGACGGGCACGGCCTGTGCGCCGATGTCGCCCCCGACCTCATCCGGCTGGACGGCAACGGCTATCCGGCCTTCCTCGATGCGCCGGTGCCGGTGCGGCTCGAACCCGTGGCCGCCCAGGCCGTGGCCATGTGCCCGGCCCTTGCCCTGCGCATGGCCGCAGCGAAACGGTGATCGCCATGATCGAGACGACCGGCCGTGCAGGACGCCACAACGCCGGGGCCCGTGACCCGGACGACGAGCTCCTCTGCGCCCTGTACCGCGAGCACGCCGACGCACTGCTGCGCTTCGTCTCCCGGCTCACCGCCGGCGACCGGCAGCGAGCGGAGGACATCGTGCAGGAGACCCTGCTGCGGGCCTGGCGCAACGCGGACCGATTCGACCACGACGCGGTCGGCTCGCTGCGGCCGTGGCTGTTCACGGTGGCGCGGCGGATCGCGATCGACGAGCATCGCAGCGCGAGCGCGCGGGCCGGCGAGACCTACGGCCAGGACCTCGACGAGGTGTGGCTGGCCGAGCTGTCGCAGAGCGACGAGACCGAGCGGGTGCTGTCCAGCCTCGTGGTGATGGACGCGCTGCGCAGCCTCAGCCGCGCGCACCGCGAGATCATCGTCGAGACGTACCTGCGCGACCGCACCGTCAACGAAGTCGCCGAGCTGCTCGGCCTGCCGCTGGGCACCGCGAAGTCACGGGTGTACTACGCCCTGCGATCCCTGCGGGCCGCACTGGATGCGAAGACTGATACGGATCGCGGCACCAGATAGTTCGAGGTTTCGGCCAACTATCTTTGTGAATTTGTCCACTGTGGATCCCTTCAGTCTCCGTCACCCCTCACGCCCGTACCACATGTCGGAACGCAGATCGAGGCGAACTTCGATCGATGCGAACGGACCGAGGAGGAAGACGTGGCAGCGAAGAGGCTCACCGCCACAGTGGCGGGCTGCGCGGCGGCGGCCGCCGCTTTTGCCGGCCTGACCGCGTGCGCGCCGCAGGGCGGCGCCGACGCCGCGGCCGGCTACGACGCGGCGGCAGCACAGCAACAGGCTCCGCCGCAGGCGCTTTCCGACATTCTCGGTGAGAGCGCCGCGCCGGTGAGCTCCGCCGCACCGGTGCGACTCACCACCGCGCTCAAGGGGGCGACGATCCCCAAGATGGGCAAGGTCGTCACCGACCAGGACGGCTGGGTGCTCTACCGGTTCGACAAGGACACGGCCAAGCCGCCGAAGACCAACTGCGTCGACAAGTGCGCCCAGGTCTGGCCGCCGGCGCTGACCGACGGCAACCCCGACCTCAGCGGCGTCGACGCGTCGGTCGTCGGCACCGTGCAGCGCGCCGACGGCACGCGCCAGATCACGCTGGCCGGCTGGCCCGTGTACCGCTACATCGGCGACCCGAAGCCGGGCGCTTGGAAGGGCCAGAACGTCGGCGGAGTCTGGTTCGTCGTCGCGCCCGACGGCAAGAAGAACCTGACCTGCCTGCCCACGCCCGCGCCAACGGCCGTGGAACCACCGGCCGCCTCCGCTCCCGCCGCTGATCCCACCGCGACGCAGAACGGCGACGGCGGAGCCGGCGGCTACTGATGTACCCCGTCGAGCCCGACGGCTCCGGCCCCCGCCAGTGGGCGCCGCGACGCCGCCGCATGTTGCCCTGGTGGGTGATCCTCGCCGCCGTCCTGGGCGTGGTCCTGGGGGTGCCGTCGTTCCGTTCGGCACTGTCCAGCGCGGCCGGCCTGCCGGGAGGCTCGGCGAACGGTGGAGCGAACGCGGCGAACACCGGCCCGGCGACCGGCTACGCGCCCGGCGCCGGGTCGACCGCCCAGCAGAATCAGGTCCAGGTCGCCGCGACCGCGGCGGCGCCGGCCGGCACCGACCTGCCGGCCGGCTGGATGAACACCGCGACCGGCCCGCTCGGCCCGGCCGACCGCGAGTTCCTGACGAAGGTGCGCCAGGCCGGCCTCTGGGAGGGCCCGGCCGGCCAGATGGCGCAGGGCCGCGCCGCCGACGAGCGCGTCAAGGAGGTCGGCAAGCAGCTCGCCGCCGACCACATCGGCCTGGACCAGCAGGTCCGCGAGGTCTCCGCGACGCTGGGCGTGGCGCTGCCCGACAAGCCCAGCGACGAGCAGCAGGGCTGGCTCGACGAGTTCAGCAGCAAGACGGGCGCGGACTTCGACCTCGCGTTCGCCAACCGGCTGCGCGCCGCGCACGGCAAGGTCTTCGCGCTGGTGTCCTCGATCCGCTCGGGCACCCGCAACGACCTGGTCCGCGCGTTCGCGCAGACCGCCGTCAACGTCGTGATGAAGCACATGACCCTGCTGGAGAGCATCGGCAACGTCAACTTCAATGCGCTGCCCACGCCGGGCCTGCCCGCTCCCAACGCCACCAAGGCCACCCCGGCCGGTGCCTGGCGCCCGGACGCCGTCTGGGCGGTCGCCGGCCTGGCCCTGATCGTCGGCGCCGTCGCCGCGTTCCGCATCTATCGCGGGACTCGCGGCACCCGGCGCAGCCCCGCCTACTGAGGAAGATCCGTCCACGGTGGATCCCGATGCCTCGGCGCCGCTCAGCGCGATCCCTCACCTCGGCGGCGCCGAGCCCAACCTCATAAGAGCTCGCGGCGCCGGCCGGGAAGGGGCCGGCACCGCGAAAGGGGACCGCAGCCCGCCAGCGCCCGCCGGTGGCGCGCCGGATGAGAGGAGGTGGACACCCCTGTCGCCTTCAGCAGGGGCAGCCGGTGAGTCGAACCGCCCGGGGCCGCGGCGCAGTCCGCGGCCCCGCCCACTCGTTTTTCGCGGTCACCTGAGAGTCGCCTGGGCCGCTTAGGATCGACGGCGTGCTGTACGTCGAGTTCGACGACAACGGCCGCTGCATCGTCTCGCGCGACGACCCCGACCCGTTGGGGCTGGAGGAGCGGGCCGATTACGACGGCGTCGTCGCCATCGTGCGCACCGCCGGGCCCGCTGGCAGCCCGGACGCCCCCGACATGACGGCCGTGCGGCTGTACACCGGCGCCCTGATGGCCATCGTCGCCGGCGGCACCATCGCGGGTTCGGTGCTGATCCACCCGGCGCTCGGCGTGCCCGCCGGAATCCTGGCGGCGCTCTACGTGGCCCGGCGGCACAACCAGACCCGGGCGCGGCTCGAGCAGCGCTGGTCCGGTCGCCACCGCGTGCTCGACACCCGCCCCGAGGTGAGGCGCTTCCGCCGCGCGTTCGACGCCGCACGCACGATCCTGGTCGCCTGGCCGTTCCTCGCCGACCTGGTCCAGATCCCGTCGCCGCGCGCC
This sequence comes from Dactylosporangium darangshiense, assembly GCF_039537565.1. Taxonomy (NCBI): domain Bacteria; kingdom Bacillati; phylum Actinomycetota; class Actinomycetes; order Micromonosporales; family Micromonosporaceae; genus Dactylosporangium; species Dactylosporangium darangshiense. Next base: position 82,292 of record NZ_BAABAT010000036.1, on the reverse strand, counting down.
GAGGTCACCGCGGCGCTGTGGAACATCGCCGGCCTGCTGCGCGACCACGCCGACCTCGGCGAGCAGTTCGCCGCCCTCAACGACCCCCGCTTCGGCGCGCTGCCGGCGGAGGCCTCGGTGCGGGCCACGCTCGACGACCGGCTCCTGCGGGTCGACGCCGGCCGGCGCTCCCTGAGCGCCGACATCGACCGCCGCATCGAGACCCTGACCAACCTCGCGGCCCGCTGCGCGTCCTTCGTGCGCGCCGAGGCGGCCCTGAACACCGCCTACGAGGCGGTCCGCCGCGCCGACGAGTCGCTGCGCCGGCTCGCACCGGACGCGGCCTTCGACACCCCCGACCACGCCCGTGACCTGGCCGAACGCACCGCCGCGATCCTGGGCGCCTACCGCGACCTCACGCTGTATCGCGCGCACTGATGAAGCGCACATATCGGCCGCTGGCGGAAACCAGGTGGGCCTCGGCGCATTACCTGGGTAAGGTCGGGCGATGCCCGAGCTGAAGCGGTTGGATGCCGGTCACGCCCCGGCGGTCCTGGCCTTCGAGCTGGCGAACCGCGCCTACTTCGCGGCCTCGATCTCCGACCGCGGCGACGACTTCTTCGACCAGTTCACCGACCTGTACAACGCCTTGCTGGCCGAGCAGGAGGCCGGCATTCGAGCCTGCTACGTGCTCGTCGCCGAGGACGGTTCGGTACTCGGCAGGTTCAATCTGTTCGACATCGAAGACCACACTGCGGTCCTCGGCTACCGGGTCGCGCAGCATGTCGCCGGTCGTGGCGTGGCGACCGCCACCGTCCGGGAGCTGTGCCGGCTGGCGGCGGCCCAGCACGGGCTGCGCACGCTGCGGGCGGCCACCACCAGCCAGAATACGGCGTCCCAGAAGGTGCTGACCAAAGCCGGGTTCGTCCCCGTCGGGCCGGCCGACCCGGAGCACATCGGCGGCAAGCCAGGCACCTGGTATCAGCGCGACCTGGTGCCCCAGCCCTAGCCGGGGCATCAGAAGCCCGACGCGACCCGATCACGCTTCATTGGGCGAGGCGCTGGAGTTGCCCTTCGTGCACGTCGGCCACCCACTCCCAGCCGGGCTTGGCGGACGGGCCGACCCGCGGGTCAATGGGGTCGCGGCCGTCGCGCAAGGCGAGCACGTACGCCCGGTCACGGTCGATCCGTGCGTGTACCTGATCGGCTCCGCCGATGGACCCGTGGCCGGGGACGACGACATCGGCATCGGCTGCCACGCCGTCGAGCAGCCGCAGCGCGGCGAGGTAGTCCTCGATCGGGTCGGCGGCGCCGTGCAGATCGAGCATCGGGATGAGGACATCCGAAAGCATGTCGCCGGCGACGAGAACCCCGCGCTCCGCGATCAACAGCGCCGCATGGCCCGAAGCATGCGCCCGATGTTCGATGATCCGCACCTCAGGGCCGTCCCACGGAATCCGCGCGGCATCCGCGGGCAGGCCGGTGATGAGGCCGAGCAGGTCCAGCGGTACCTCGTCGGGAATGCCGAACCGGCGTGCATCGATCCCGTTCGACAGCCGATCCCTGACAGTGTCCGCGCAGCGGGCCGTGCCGTAGCGGGGCGCCTCGCCGAGGCCGGGGTGCCACAGCAGGTGATCCCAGTGCGGATGCGTCGAGAAGCCCACCACGACGGTCCGGCCGGAATCGGACAGGTCCTTCGCGAGGCAGGCCAGTTCGTCGCCCAGCACCCCGGCGTCGATGAGCAAGACACCATCCCGGCCCTGCACGACAACGGCGTTGCTCTGGCAGAACTCGCTCTCGTGGACCAGGACACCCTCCGCGACCTGCTTCAGCACGAGCTTGCCTCCTTCGCATCCCGGATGGAGTAGCGATGCATCGTGACGCCCTGCTCGAACGATCGCTGCTCGAGCAGGTCGAGCTCGATCGGCACGTCGTAGTCGTCGAACAGCGGCCTGCCGAAGCCGAGGATCGCCGGGTGCGTGAAGAGCAGCAACTCGTCGAGAAGCCCCGCCCGGAGCAGCTGCGTCGCGAGCGTCGCGCCGCCGACACCGATGCTGCCTTCGGTCGCGGCCCGCAGGGCGGCGAGCTGCTCGATCGCGTCGTCTCCGCCGATGATCCGGGTGTTGTGATCCGCGCTGCGGCGCGTGCGGGAGACCAGCACCTTGGGCTTGGTGGTCCAGATGTCGCCGTACTCATGCATGACATCCGGCAGCGACGCGTCCTCGCGCGCCCGTGGCCAGTACTCCTCCATCACCTCGTAGACGACCCGGCCCTGGACCATGAGCGAGAGCGCCCGCGCCTGCGCGTTGAACTCGCGGTGCAGTTCCTCGTCGATGCGCAGCCATTCGCCGGCCCCGTTGTCACCGGGAACTTGCTCGATACGCAGGTCGAGGGACACGTTCATCCAATAAACGAAGCGGCCCATCCTCGCCCCATCCCCATAGTGGTTGCGTTCTGCAATCACTATATTGAGGGCGAAGTACCTGTCAAGGAGGAATCGTGGAACCACGGTCCGGGTGTCCGATCAACGCCGCCGTCGAGGTGCTCGGAGATCGCTGGTCGCTGATCGTGCTGCGCGACGTCATCTTCGGCGACCGCCGCTACTTTCGGGCGCTGCTCACCGGGTCGATCGAGGGCATCGCTTCGAACATCCTCGCCGACCGCCTCGTGCGGCTGGTCGAGGCGGGGATCCTCACCCGCGGCACCGCCTTCCGGGGGCAGCGAGCTCGCTACAGCCTCACTGAAGCCGGAATCCAGACTCTTCCGATCATCTACGCCCTCGGCAACTGGGGCCTCGACTGGCGCCCCGGCAGCGGCGAGCTCCGGAGCCGGCAGCAGCTCATGCGCGATGAAGGTCCGGCGTTCATCGAGGAGCTCATGGACGAACTCCGCGTCCGCCACCTCGACGCCCCGCCGAAGCCGCACGACGGTCCGGGCCCGTTCGAGCGCCTCGACGCCGCCTACGCCGCGGCCGCCGAGCAAGAACGCGTCGATCAACGGTGACGGAACGGCCCCGCCCTGACTGACCCAAATGCAGCCGCGCGCCTAAATATGATGATAAGTCCGATATGTCCGTCACGAAGTGGCGGACATATCGTCGGCCTTCACGAGCCGTTCGTCAGCCTGTCGGGCGTCACGGGGTGGGCGCCACAGAGGCGGCCTTCTGCTCCAGGTAACGCTGTTCCGGCAGGCTCGTCGTGCGGCGCGCCGCCAGGGAGTACCACTCGGCGGCCTCCGTGCGGGAGCCGGCCATCTCCAGCAGGTGCGCGCGCACAGCGGCCAGGCGATGGTGTGCCGCCATCCGGTCGTCGGCATCGAGCGTGGCCAGCAGGTCCAGGCCGGCCTGCGGGCCCTTGACCATCGCCAGGGCCACGGCGTGGTTGAGCGTGACCATCGGGTTGGGCGCCATCCGGGTCAGCAGCTGGTACAGGCCCAGGATCTGCGCCCAGTCGGTGTCCTCGTTGCGCGGCGCCTCGTCGTGCACGGCGGCAATCGCGGCCTGGAGCTGGTACGGGCCGGTCGGGCCGACCGGCAGCGTGCGCGTGATGAGCTCCGTGCCCTCGTCGATCATCGGGCGCAGCCAGCGGTCGCGGTCCTGCTCGGCCAGGGGGACCAGCGCGCCGCCGCCGCGGGTGCGGGCCGGGCGGCGGGCGTCGGTGAGCAGCATGAGCGCGAGCAGGCCGGTGACCTCGCCGTCGTCGGGGAGCAGGCGGTGCACCTCCCGCGTCAGGCGGATCGCCTCGGCGGTCAGGTCGCCGCGCTGCAGGTCCGCGCCGGAGGAGGCCGTGTAGCCCTCGTTGAAGATGAGGTACAACACCTGCAGCACGACCTCCAGGCGCGCCTGGCGCTCGTCGGGCGGCGGCGGGGCGAACCGGGCGCCGGCCGACTTGATCTTCGCCTTGGCGCGGCTGATGCGCTGCGCCATCGTGGCCTCGGGGACGAGGAACGCGCTCGCGATCTCGGCCGTGGTAAGGCCGCCGACGGCGCGCAGGGTCAGCGCCAGCTGGGAGGCGGCCGACAGGGCCGGGTGGCAGCACAGGAACAGCAGGGTGAGCGTGTCGTCGCGGTCGGGCACCTCGTCGGAGGGTTCCGGTTCGAGCGCGGCCACGCTGAGCTCGCGCCGGCGGCGGGCGTCGTCGGAGCGGAACTGGTCGGTGAGGCGCCGCACGGCGACGGTGATGAGCCAGCCGCGCGGGTTGGCCGGCACGCCCTCGGCCGGCCACTGCATTGCGGCGGCCAGCAGCGCCTCCTGCATCGCGTCCTCGCAGGCGTCGAACTGCCCGTACCGGCGGATCAGGATGCCCAGCACCTGCGGCGCGAGCGCGCGCAGCTCGTCCTCGACGGTCACACCCAACATCTACACGAAAGCCCACTCAGATGGCGGATGGCCTGGCCTTGTCGGTCGCCAGCTTCACGGCGATGAGGCCGAGCAGGGAACCGGTGACGTACCGCTGCACGCGCAGCCACGCCGGCCGCTTGGCGAGGAAGACCGCGATCGCGCCGGCGGCGGCGACGATGCCCGCGTTCACCAGCAGGCTGACCCCGATCTGCACGCCGCCGAGCAGGAACGCCTGCGCGACGAGGTGCCCGGCGCGCACGTCGACGAACTGCGGGATCAGCGACGCGTACATGATCGCCGCCTTCGGGTTGAGCAGGTTCGTCATGAGCCCCATCCCGAACAGGCGGCGGCTCGAGTCCGGCTCCAGCTCGACCGGGGCGAACACCGACACACCGCCGGGGCGCACGGCCTGCCAGGCGAGCCACGCGAGGTAGGCGGCGCCGGCCAGCTTCACCGCCGTGTAGAGCGCGGGCACGGCGGAGAAGACGACGGAGAGGCCGGTGGCGGCGAGCGCGAGGTAGACCAGGAACCCGGCCGCGACCCCGCCCAGCGACGTGAACCCGGCCCGGCGGCCCTGCGCGATGCTGCGCGAGACGAGGTACATCATGTTGGGCCCGGGCGTGAGCACCATCCCGAGCGCCACGAGTGTTACGCCGACTACCGCACCGACGGAGATCATGACCCCAGCCTGCCCAATGCGGCGGCCGGGATCGACGGCCAATCCGCGCTCAGAGGCCCTTGACCCAGCGCCGCCACTCCGGCTGGGACGCATAGCCACCGGCCGACCACGCGCGGTGGGCCAGAGTGTTGTCCTCGAGCACCATGGCGTCGGCGCGCCGGCCGCCGAAGGCCCGGAAGCGCTCCTCGGCCGCGTCGAGCAGGGCCTTGCCGATGCCGCGGCGGCGCCGGTCCGGGCGCACCGCGAAGCGGTACAGGTGGCAGCGCCAGCCGTCGAACCCGGCGACGAGCGAGCCGACGATCTCCTCGCCGCCCTCGCCTGCTTCGACCGCGAGCACCAGGGCGTCGGGGTCGCGGGCGATGAGCGCGGCGACCGCCGCCGTGTCGTCGCCGGTCCGGTTGGTGTCCTCGGCCGAGGTTCGCCAGAACTCGAGGAGGGCGGGGATGTCGTCGACCGTCGCGGGGCGCAGCTGCACGGCCCCAACGTACGACATGCGGCGTAGGCCGGGTTACGCCCTGTGTGCCACGACTACGGCCGCCGATTTTGCCAGGCTGAGGGCGTGAAGTTCACTCCGAGATGGCGCAAGGCGATCCTGACGCTGCACGTGGCCACCGCGGTCGGGTGGCTCGGCACCGACCTGGTGCTGCTCACGCTCGGCATCGCCGGGCTGACCGGCGCCGCCGACCGCGCGGTCGTCTACCCGGCGGCGGCCCTGGTCGGGGAGGTGCTCTTCGTCCCGCTGACGTTCGTGGTCTGGCTGGTCGGCGTGGTCAACGCGATCGGCACCCCGTGGGGGCTCGTCAAGTGGTGGTGGGTGGCGACCAAGCTCGGCATCGTGACCGTGATGCTCGGGCTCGTCACGTTCGCGCTCTACCCCAACCTGGCGGCCGCCGCCGACCAGGGCGCCGCGCTAGCCGAGCAGCAGCGGCTCAACCTGGTCATCGCTCCGGCCGTCTCCAGCTCGCTGCTGCTGTTCTCGACGGTGCTGTCGACGTACAAACCCTGGGGCCGCACCCGCCGCGGCGACCAGCGTCGCCCCGCCCAGCAGGCCGATGACGACGCCGGGCGCGAGCGCCTCCGCGAGCAGGCCGGCCAGCGCGGGCAGTAGGCCCTGCGCGGTCATCAGGCCGGTGCTGAGCAGCCCGAACGCCTGCCCGCGACCTTCAGCGGGCAGCGCGTCGCGGAAGGCCTCCTGCACGCCGAGGCCGAAGGCGAACCCGGCGCCGGCGACCATGAGCGCGCCGGCGAGCGGCGGCCACGGCGCGGGCGCGAGGAACGCCAGGCACGGCAGGCCCATCAGCGCGATGAGAACGGGCACCAGCCGCTCGCGCAGCGCCGGGCCGATCAGGCGGCCCACCACGAGGTTGCCGGCGGTCATCCCGACCGGGATCGCCGCCAGCAGCCAGCCGGCGACGCCGATGGCGAAGCCGCGCCCGGCGGCGTAGGGCACCATGAGCGCCTCGGCGCCGGTCAGGAAGGCCGGCGGCAGCCACTGCACCAGCAGCAGCCGCCGGACGGTCCGGTCCCGCAGCAGCGCCACGTTGCCGGACCAGCTCGCCGCGGCCAGGCCGCGCGGCCGGCCGGCGCCGGGCGCCACGGGGGAGTCGGCCAGGCCGAGGCGGGTCCAGGCGGCGGCCAGGACGTGGCCGAGCGCGGCCAGCAGCATCGCCCGGCGCCCGCCGAGCGCGGCGACCGCGAGCCCCGCGCCGGCCATGCCCGCGAGCTGGGCCAGGGACGAGGCCATGTTGGCCAGGGAGCGGCCCAGGACGTAGGCCTCGCCGTGCAGCACCTCCGCGATCAGGGCGTTCTGCGCGCCCATGAACACGGGGGTGAGCAGCGCCGCGGCGGCGACCAGCGCCAGGGCGGCCCACACCGGCAGGGGCACCATCGCGAGCGCGAGCGCGGCGGCCGCCTCGGCGAGGTAGCCGAGTGCGATCAGCCGCCGGGGCCGGACCCGGTCCGCGAGGGCGCCGAAGAGGCCCGCGCCGAGCAGCTGCGGCAGGAAGCCGATGCCGTAGGCGAGCGCGGCCAGCGCGGGCGAGTCGGTCGCGGCGTACACCAGCAGCGAGAGCGCGACGATCCGCAGCGTGTCCGCGAGGATGCTCAGCGTGCGGGTGCCGAAGAGGACCCGGAACTGGCCGTCGCGCAGCACCGACGTGTACGTGGTCATGTCGTCAGGCTCAGGGAGGTACCACATCCGGGGTTAGGGTTTCGTCCCTCGACGTAAGGTCGAGGGCATGCTCCGGCTGGAGGTCGACGCCGCCGACCTTTTGCACACGCGCTTCGGGGTGTCGCCGCTCTTCGAGCTCGGCAGCCTGCTGCGTCGCCTTGCGGGCCTGTCGCCGCTCGGCCCGTTCGCGCGGCTGCGCCCGGCGTACGAGCGGCTGCGGGCCGAGACCGACGTCGAGGCGGTCGTGGCGCTGCACACCGCCCGGTACGGCGCCGACTTCGTCGGCCCGCCGCCGCTGGGGATGCAGCAGAGCATCGCGGCGGACCTCGAGGCCGTCCGGGCGACGCCGCTGCCCGTGGCCCGCCGGGAGATCGCGCGGGCCCTGGCCCAGGGCCCCAGGGTTCCGGATTCGGTACATCGAGTGCTGTCCGCCGCCGACGTCGTCGAACGGCTGGCCACGGCCCTGGAGCAGGCCTGGTCGGCCCTGCTGGCACCCGACTGGCCCCAGCTGCGCGCGATCTGCGAGACCGACGTGGTGCACCGTGCCGGCCGCCTCGGCGCCGGCGGCTGGGCGGCCGCGTTCGACGGCCTGCACCGCGACCTGCGCTGGCACGACGGCGCCCTCGAGCTCGACCCGCCGCGCGACGCGGGCGCGGCCGCCCGGACGGTCCCGTCCGACGGCGCGGGCCTGCTGCTCGTGCCGTCGGTGCTGATCTGGCCCGGCGTCGGCGCGTTCTTCGACCCGCCGTGGCGGCGGGCCCTGGTCTACCCGGCGCGCGGGGTCGCCGCGCTGTGGGAGCCCCCGACCGGCGGCGGTGCGCTGGCCGAGCTGGTCGGCCGCTCCCGCGCCCGGCTGCTGCTCGCGCTGGACAGCCCGGCGAGCACCACGCAGCTGGCGGCGAGCCTCGGCCTGGCCGTCGGCGCCGTGGGCGACCACCTCGCGGTGCTGCGCCGCGCCGGCCTCGTCCGCTCGGCGCGAGCCGGCCGCTCGGTGCTCTACCGGCGCACCCCGCTCGGCGACGCGCTGGCCGCATCGGGCGAGTGAACCTTCCCTCACGGGCCGTTGCGGCGCACTAGGCTCGGGCTATCGCGCACGTCACACGACCAAGGGAGTTTGCTGTGACCACGAGGCTCAACCCGTACATCAACTTCCGCGGCAACGCCCGGCAGGCGATGGAGTTCTACCGGAACGTGTTCGGCGGGGAGCTGCGGATGAACACGTTCGGAGAGTTCGGCTCGGACGACTCGAGCATGGCCGACCAGATCATGCACGCCCAGCTGGAGACGCCGAGCGGCTACACGATCATGGCCTCGGACACGCCGGCCAACATGACGCTGACCCCCGGCGACCACATCACGATCAGCCTGAGCGGCGACGACGGCATCGAACTGCGCGGCTACTGGGACAAGCTGTCCGGCAGCGGCAAGGTCTCCATGCCGCTGGAGAAGCAGATGTGGGGCGACGAGTTCGGCTCCTGCACCGACCAGTTCGGCATCCAGTGGATGGTGAACATCACGCAGCCCTAAAGGCGGGCGGAGATCGGCATATCGTCGGGCCATGGACCCCGACGAGCTGATCGCGCTCGACCGTGAGCACGTCTGGCACCCGTACGCGCCGATGCCGGCGACCCAGCGCCCGCTGGTGGTCTCGTCGGCGTCGGGCGTGCGGCTGCGGCTGGCCGACGGCGGGGAGCTCGTCGACGGGATGTCCTCGTGGTGGGCGGCGATTCACGGGTACGCCCACCCGGCCCTCGACGCCGCCGTGCGCGAGCAGGTCGGGCGCATGAGCCACGTCATGTTCGGCGGCCTGACGCACGAGCCCGCCGTGCGCCTCGCCAGGACCCTCGTCGACATCACGCCCGGCCCGCTGCGGCACGTCTTCTTCTGCGACTCCGGGTCGGTGTCGGTCGAGGTCGCGATCAAGATGTGCCTGCAGTACCACCGATCGCTGGGCCGTCCCGCGAAGCGCCGGATGCTGACCTGGCGCGGCGGCTACCACGGCGACACCTTCCACCCCATGTCGGTGACCGACCCCGACGGCGGGATGCACAGCCTCTGGCGCGGCGTGCTGCCCGAGCAGCTGTTCGTGCCCATGCCCCCGGTCGAGTACGACCCCGCGTACGTCGCCGAGCTGGACGAGACGCTGCGCCGCCACCGCGACGAGGTCGCCGGGATCATCGTCGAGCCCGTCGTGCAGGGCGCCGGCGGCATGCGCTTCCACAGCCCGCGCTACCTCAACGCCCTGCGCGAGCTCGCCGACGAGCACGACGTCCTGCTCGTCTTCGACGAGATCGCGACCGGCTTCGGGCGCACCGGCGCGCTGTTCGCGGCCGATCACGCGGGCGTCACGCCCGACGTGATGTGCATCGGCAAGGCGCTCACCGGTGGGTACCTCTCCATGGGCGCCACCCTGTGCGTCCCGCGGGTGGCGCAGGGCATCAGCCGCGGCGAGACCCCGGTGCTGGCGCACGGCCCGACGTTCATGGGCAACCCGCTCGCGGCCGCGGTCGCGAACGCCTCGATCGAGCTGCTGCTCTCGGGCGACTGGGCGGGCACCGTGACCGGCATCGAGGCCGGCCTGATCCACGGCCTGGCGCCGGCCCGCGGCCGCGCCGGCGTGCTGGACGTGCGGGTCCTCGGCGCCATCGGCGTCGTCCAGCTCGACCACGACGTCGACATGGCCGCCGCCACGAAGGCGGCCGTCGAGCACGGCGTCTGGCTGCGGCCCTTCCGCGACCTCGTGTACACGATGCCGCCCTACATCACCGCCGACGACGACCTGGAGCGCATCTGCGCGGCGGTGCTCGCCGCCGCCGAGGTCGCCTAGGGCGTGGGTCAGCCGGGGCGGCGGTAGCCGGTGATCGGCCGGCCGTCGAGCTTGGCCATGCGGACATAGTCGCCGGTGGTGGGGGCGTGGACCATCCAGCCGCCGCCGACGTACATGCCCATGTGGTGCAGGTCGCTGTAGAAGAACACCAGGTCGCCGGGGCGCAGGTCGGCCTTGGCGACCGGTTTGGCGTCCTCCCACTGCCACTTGGTGTAGTGCCGCAGCGTCACCCCGGCGGCGGCCCAGGCGGCCATGGTCAGCCCCGAGCAGTCGTAGCCCTTGGGGCCGGCGGCGCCCCAGATGTAGGGCTTGCCGATGAGCTCGCACGCCTTCTTCGCGGCGGTGCCGCCGGGGCCGCCGAGGTACTCGACCGGGCAGGCGACGGGTTTGAGGGTGCCGGTGGCGCCGCTGCTGCCGTACGCCTGCTGGCGCAGCTTCTGCAGCTCGGCGAGCTTGCCCTCGATCTGGGTCTTCTTCGCCGCCAGGTCGGCGTCCTGGGTCGCCTGCTGGGCGATGAGCGCGTCCAGGGTCTGCTTGTCGCCGGCGAGCTTGTCCCGGGCGGCGGCCACGCTCTGGATCTGGGCGCGTTCGTTGCGTGCGATCGCGTTGATGACCACGAGCTGGTCGAGCATGTCGGTCGGGTCGTCGCCGCCGAGGACCACCTGCATGGCGGTGACCCGGCCGGTCTTGTACTGCCGGACCGCGATGTCGCTGATCTTGCCCATGGCGGCGTCGACCTGCGCCTCCAGCGGCTGCAGTTGCTGCTGCAGGGCCGCGGCCTTGGCCTGGTTGTCCTTGAGCTGGGTGTGGACCTGGTTGTACTGCTCGATCGTCGGCTCGAGCTGGTTCCACATCTGGTCGATCTGGGCCTCCAGCTCCGCCGGGGTCGGAGCGGCCTGGGCCGCCCCGGTGCCGGCGAGCAGCACCGCGACCGCGGTGAGCGCGGCGACGATGGCGCGCGCGGGGAGGCTGGTGGTCAGGACGCGGCGCGGGCGGCGTGGCGGCACGTGCGGCAGGCTCCTTCTTCCCTCGACCGCCTACCGGGTTAGCTGACGGGTTCGGGCGGGAAGGTCGCCCTACCGCGGAACGCGGATACACCCCGGATGCTGCGGTTGGGTCCCCGGCTCGACATCGACTCGGCGGCGCCGGACGCCGGCGCCGACCAGGGTGATCAGCGCTCCGGAAGCCCGGCCGGAGCTGACCTTACGCATCGCTCCCATTCGGCACAACCCATCTCCTACGCACCGTAGGAGATTGTCGAGTGACCGGAATGCACAGAAGTGCTGCTAGACGGCCATTTGTCGGTGCGATCGGGTGCGAAATCCGGTGATCATAGTCGTTGTCGGCGGCGGCCTAGGGCGCCAGCGGCGAGCGTTGGAGTGCCGCGATGGCGACGGGCATCAGGGGCAGGAGGGTGAACAGGCCGGCGGCGGCGCGGGTCAGCGCGGCGGGCAGCGGCCGGGGCCGGTGCAGCAGCCGGTGCAGCCGTTCGGTGGCGTCCCCGCCGTCGGCGCCGAGCAGCGCGCTCGCGTCGTCCGGCCCGCCCGCCCTGGTGCCGGTGTGCCGGGCGTTTGCCTCGGCGAGCGCGACGAGGGCGCGGGCCAGCACGATCGGCGGGTTGGAGCGCACGGCGACGTCGTCGGCGCGCAGCTCGGCGAGCCGGTGCACCTGCCGCACGGCGGTGGCGAAGCAGGGCGCCCACGGGAACGCCCGGTCCAGCAGCCGGGCCGTGCGGACGAGGCGGTAGTGCCGGCCGGTGGCGTGTGCCCGCTCGTGTGCGGCGACCGCGTGCAGTTCCTCGCCGGTGAGGTGGTCCACGGCCGCCGAGGTGAACACGACGTCGCGGACGCCGCCGCCGGGCAGCAGGTATGCGGCGGGCTCCGCGGCGGGCACGACCGTCGCGCCGAGCTCCGGCATCGCCCGGCCGGTCAGCGACAGCAGCCCGCGCAGCCGGCGCCGCTGCCGCCGCTCGGCCCGCGCCAGCCGCCACCCGGCCAGCGCGAATCGGACCGCCAGGACGCCCAGCAGGCCGGCGCCGCCGACGGCGAGGGCCTGCGCGGCGGTGCCGTGCGCGCCGAGCAGCGCGTCCAGGCACACCCGCCAGGCCCGGCACACCAGGTCGTGGGTGTGGTCCCAGTGCAGCGTCGCGGTGATCCCAGTCAGCAGCGCACCGGTCACGACCGCGGCGCACCACATCTGCCACGCGTACAGGCCCAGCCCGGGTGCCCGCGCCACCCATCGGGCGCGGGCCAGCCTCGGCCCGCCCGCCAGCACCAGCGCCGCGGCGTAGGCGGCGAGCAGGATCGTGCTCACGACCCGGTGATCTTCCGCTCGTAGGTGTTCAGCGCCGACCGCAGCGCCGCGGCCTCATCCAGGGTCATCTGGCCGAGGAAGTGCAGCAGGGTCTGCTCCCGGTCGCCGCTGTCGGTCAGCGCTTCGCGCATGAGCCCGGCGCCGTGCTCCTCGCGGGTGGTCACCGCGTGATAGACGTGCGCCCGGCCCCGGGGCTCCCGGCGCAGCCAGCCCTTGCGGTGCAGCTTGTCCATCACCGTGAGGACCGTGGTGTACGCCAGGTCGCGCTCCCGTGTGAGCGCGGTGTGCACCTGCCGCACCGTGACGGGCTCGCCCGCCGCCCACAGCTGCCGCATCACCGCCGCTTCCAGCTCCCCGAACCCCTGCACCCGCACCCTCCCGGACCAGTTTCCGGCGCCGCACCGGCCGCCCCGATGCTACGACGGCGCGACGCACACCACACCGGCCGGACAAAGGCCCTGCTCGGACGGCCCTCGCGCGGTCCCGCTCGCCCTTGCGGGCAGGCCGGCCGGTTGACCCTCGATACCCCCTGGGGGTATATCTGACGTCACGCGAATCTGATACCCCCTGGGGGTAGTTGGGAGTCTGTTGTGATGTCGTCTGGATCGCGGCGATGGTGGGCGCTCGGCCTCATCGCCCTGGCGCAGTTCATGGTCATCATGGACACGTCGATCATCGGCGTGGCGCTGCCGCGGATGCGGCAGGATCTGGGGTTCTCGGCGCAGAACCTGTCCTGGGTGTTCAACGCCTATGTGGTCGCGTTCGGCGGGCTGCTGCTGCTCGGCGGCCGCCTCGCCGACCTGTACGGGGCCCGCCGGATGTTCGCCCTGGGCTGGGCGGTCCTGCTGGCCGGCTCGGCCGCCGCCGGGCTCGCCGGAGGCGTCGCGGTGGAACTGGCCGCACGGGCGGTGCAGGGCGCCGGCGCGGCGCTCATCGCACCGGCCGCGCTGGCGCTGCTGATGACGCTGTTCGGCGCCGAACCGAAGGAGCTGGCCAAGGCCCTCGCTTTGTACGGGGCGGCGGCACCGGCCGGCGGCACCGCCGGAGTGTTCCTCGGCGGCGTCATCACCGAGTACGCGAGCTGGCCGTGGGTGTTCTACCTCAACATCCCGATCGCGGTGCTCGTCCTGGCCGCCGTGCCCGCGGTCATGCCGGGCGGCAAGGCCCGGCGCGGCTCGCTCGACCTGCTCGGCGCGCTGACGGCGACCGCCGGGCTGGGTGCCGCGGTGTTCGCGGTCGTCCGGGCGCCGGAGGCCGGGTGGGGTTCCGCGCAGACCTGGCTGGTGCTGGCCGGGGCGGTCGCCGCGCTCGGTGGGTTCGTCGCCGTGCAGGTCAATCGCCGCCAGCCGCTCGTGCGGCTGTCGATCTTCCGGGCACCGCAGCTGGCCGCGGCGAACGTCGCGCAGCTGCTGCTCGGCGCGGCGTGGATCCCGATGTGGTTCTACCTGAACCTGTACCTGCAGCAGGTCCTGGGCTACGGCGCCTTCGCCAGCGGCGCGGCGCTGTTGCCGATGACCGTCCTCATCATGGCCGGCATGATCGGCATCGCGCCGCGGGCGACGGCCCGGTTCGGTCCGAAGGCCATGGTCGTCGCCGGCCTCGCGGTCCTCGCCGCCGGGCTGGGCTGGCTGGCGTTCGTCCGCCCGACCGGCACCTTCCTCGCCGACGTGCTGCCCGCCTCGCTCGTCGCCGCGCTGGGCATGTCCCTGGCGTTCATCCCGTCGCTCGGCACCGCGATCGGCGCCGCCCGGCCCGAGGAGGGCGGCCTCGCCTCCGGCATCGTCAACACCAGCTACCAGGTCGGCTCCGCGCTCGGCCTCGCCGCGATCAGCGCGGTGGCCGCCGCGGCCGGCGCCGACCGCCTCGGGGACCTGACCGCACTCACCGGCGGCTACTCGGCCGCCTTCACCGGCGCCGCCGTGCTCGCCGCCGCCGGTGCCGTCCTCGCCGCGGTGACCCTGCGCACCCCGGCGAGCGCGCCGCCCGCCGTCCCGGCGGATGACGTTGCCTACGTCACGCAGGACTAGATACCCCTAGGGGGTATAGGTATGGTGGTGGCGAGCGTGCGACGTGATCAGCGCCGCCGCCATACCCCATATGGGTATCGTCGGAGCGGTGAAGGGAGAGTGCCATGTCCGACACGACGAGCAACATGCACGTCCACGGCGGCCACCACCACCATGAACACGGCGCCGCCACGGCGCCGCCGGGGAACGCGGGCCATCACGGCGGGCACCAGGGCCACGCGGCGCACCAAGGGCACGACAAGCACGCCGGGCACGACCCGGAGATGTTCCGGCGCAAGTTCTGGCTGAGCCTCGCGCTGACCGCGCCGGTGGTGCTGACCAGCGACATGGTCATGGACTGGTTCGGGTACCGGCTCGATTTCCCCGGCGTGACGTGGGTGGGGCCGGTCCTCGGCTCCGTCGTGTTCCTCTACGGCGGATGGCCGTTCCTGGTCGGCGGCGTGCGGGAGGTCCGCGACCGGGCGCCCGGCATGATGCTGCTCATCTCCATGGCCATCACCGTCGCCTACGTGGCGTCGCTGGCCACCAGCGCCGGCCTGTTCGACCTCGACTTCTGGTGGGAGCTGGCCGCGCTGGTCACCATCATGCTGCTCGGTCACTGGCAGGAGATGAAGGCGATCGGCCAGGCGCAGGGCGCCCTGGCGGCTCTGGCCGCGCTGCTGCCCGACGAGGCCGAACGCGTCCTCGCCGACGGGTCCGTGACGGCGGTTGCGGTGGCCGATCTGGGCGTCGGCGACGTGGTCCTGGTGCGCTCGGGCGCCCGTGTGCCCGCCGACGGCCGCGTCGTCGACGGCGAGGCCGAGCTGGACGAGTCGATGATCACCGGCGAGTCCCGGCCCGTCCGCCGCGCGGTCGGGGACCGGGTAGTGGCGGGGACGGTGGCCACCGACTCGGCGCTGCGGGTGCGCATCGACGCCGTCGGCGAGGACACCGCCCTCGCCGGGATCGGCCGGCTCGTCGCGCAGGCCCAGCAGTCCAGCGGCCGGGCGCAGGTCCTCGCGGACCGGTTCGCAGCGATGCTGTTCTACGTCGCCACCGCCGCGGCGGCCGTCACGTTCGTCATCTGGTGGGCCCTCGGTGACCTCGACCAGTCCGTGGTCCGCACCGTCACCGTCCTGGTCATCGCCTGCCCCCACGCGCTCGGCCTGGCCATCCCGCTGGTGATCGCCTTGTCCACCGCGGTCTCGGCCCGGGCCGGCATCCTGGTCAAGGACCGCCTCGCCCTGGAACGCATGCGCGCCGTCGACGCCGTGCTGTTCGACAAGACCGGCACCCTCACCCGCGGCGCTCACGTCGTCACCGGCACCGCTGGCACGCACGGCACCAGCGAGGACGAGGTCCTGCGCCTCGCCGCCGCGGTCGAGGCCGACAGCGAACATCCCCTCGCCAAGGCGATCGTCGCCGCCGCTCAGGGCAGCCTGGTGCGGGCCGGCGACTTCCGGTCACTGACCGGGCGGGGCGTGCAGGCCACCATCGACGGCACCCGCTACGCCGTCGGCGGCCCCGCCCTCCTGCGCGAGCTCGGCGCGAAGGAGCCCGGCGACCTCACCCGGCAGACTGCCGCGTGGTCCGGGCGCGGCGCCGCGGTCCTGCACCTGCTCCGGCTCACCGACGGCGGCGCCGAGGTGCTCGGTGCCATGGCGCTGGAGGACGAGGTGCGCCCGGAAGCCCGGCAGGCCATCGCCGAACTCCGTGCACAGGGCATCCGGAAGATCGTCATGATCACCGGTGACGCCCGGCCGGTCGCCGAGGCGGTCGCCGCCGATCTCGGCCTGGACGAGGTGTTCGCCGAGGTCATGCCGGCCGACAAGGACCAGGCCGTCGCCCAGCTGCAGGCCCGCGGCCTGACCGTGGCCATGGTCGGCGACGGCGTCAACGACGCGCCCGCCCTGGCCCGCGCCGACGTCGGCATCGCCATCGGCGCCGGCACCGACGTCGCCATCGAGTCGGCCGGCGTCGTGCTCGCCTCATCGGACCCTCGCGGCGTCACCGGCGTCATCCGGCTCTCCCGCGCCTCCTACCGCAAGATGACCCAGAACCTGGCCTGGGCCGCCGGATACAACGTCATCGCCATCCCACTCGCCGCCGGCGTGCTCGCCTGGGCCGGCATCACGCTCAGCCCCGCCATCGGCGCGATCCTCATGTCCGCCTCCACGATCGTGGTGGCCGCCAACGCGCAACTCCTGCGCCGCGTCCGGCTCACACCCGACCCGCACTAGCTGTTCTGTCCCATGAGGCCCGCGGTGGTTCCGGCAACCACCGCGGGCATTCGCGGTCGTCGCCGGGCGGTCCCCGCCGGGGTCGGATCGCAGATGCACGGCGGTAGGGATCCGGGCGTCGCGGCTCGCAGCAAGCTTAGATAAATAGGACATCGTGGCGTGCAAGAAGGCGGCAGCGTCACGCAATTAAGTCGCAAGACCTTGTGCAAGGGGGTGCGGCGGTCCTACTGTCACCTCACTCACGGCGTCCGCCCCCGCCTCGAGCGTCCGAGGTGCAACACCCCAATCGCCCCGCTCGACGTCCGCCCACCTCGATGCGTCCTCGGCGTGCGCCCTCCCGAGAGAAACGAGTCATTCGATGTCACGGAGCACCACAGCAGCACCACCGCGGTGGTCCGCGGCGGCGACCGCGGCCCTGGTCGGACTCGGGGTCGTCGTCGCCGGAGGCACCGCCGCGTATGCGACGGCGGCCGGGCCGGTCGTCACGCGAGCCGCCCTGGACCCCGCGCTCGTCGCGGGCCGGGGCGCGAACGTCGGCTTCTCCGAGCAGGAGGCGGAGAACGCCAAGACCAACGGGGTGGTCATCGGACCGGATCGCACGGCGTACACGTTGCCCGCCGAGGCGTCCGGCCGGTCGGCGGTCAAGCTCACGCCGGGGCAGTACGTCGAGTTCACCCTGCCGAGCTCGGCGAACGCGATCAACGTCCGGTACAGCATCCCGGACGCTGCGAACGGCGGCGGCATCACCGCGCCGCTCGACGTCACGGTCAACGGCAAGTCCAAGCAGACGATGACGCTGACCTCGCAGTACTCCTGGCTGTACAACCAGTACCCGTTCACCAACGACCCCAACGCCGACCTGCTGCACTCCGACTGGTGGATCACCGAGTGCGCCTGCGTGCCGGCCGCCACCACGCCGACGCCGCAGATCAGCAAGCCGTTCCGCCCGTTCCACTTCTACGACGAGCAGCGCCTGCTGCTCGGCAAGACGTACAAGGCGGGCGACAAGATCCGGCTGCAGGTCCCGGCCGGCAGCAAGGCCGCCTGGACCGCGATCGACCTGCTGGACTCCCAGCTCGTCGCCGCGCCCAAGGTCAACCTCGTCGCGTCCAACGTGCTGTTCTTCGGCGCGGACCCGACCGGCAAGCGCGACTCGGCCGACGCGTTCGACATGGCGATCGCGTTCGCGAAGTGGACGCACCTCAAGGTGTACATCCCGCCGGGCACGTACCAGGTCAACCGCCACATCGTCGTCGACAACGTGACGGTCGAGGGCGCGGGCTCCTGGTACACGATCATCAAGGGCCACGAGGTCGCCCTGAGCGAGCCCCTGCCCGACAAGTCGATCCACACCGGGGTCGGCTTCTACGGCAAGTACTCGCAGGACGGCGGCAGCCGCAACGTCCACCTGTCGGGCTTCTCGATCATCGGTGACGTGCGCGAGCGCATCGACACCGACCAGGTCAACGGCATCGGCGGTGCAATGTCGGACTCCACCATCGATGGGCTGTACATCCAGCACACGAAGGTGGGCCTGTGGTTCGACGGCCCGATGAACAACACCAAGGTCACCAACACCACGGTCGTCGACCAGATCGCCGACGGCGTCAACTTCCACCTCGGCGTCACCAACTCGAGCGTGTCGAACAGCTTCTTCCGCAACACGGGCGACGACGCGATGGCGATGTGGGCGGAGACGACCCAGAACGCGAACAACACGTTCGACCACAACACCGTGCAGACCCCGACGCTGGCCAACGGCATCGCGATCTACGGCGGCAAGGACATCACGGTGTCCGGCAACCTCGTCGCCGACCCGATCCGCGAGGGCAGCGGCCTGCACCTGGGCACCCGCTTCGGCGCCCAGCCGTTCGCCGGCACGATCAACGTCACGAACAACACCACGGTCCGGGCCGGGACCTACGAGCTCAACTGGAACATCGGCCTGGGCGCGATCTGGATCTACGCGCTCGAGCGCAACATCGACGCGAACGTCCAGGTCGTCGGCGACAACTTCCTCGACAACACCTACAACGCGATCATGCTGGTCGTCGACTTCCCGGTGAAGGACCAGTACTCGATCACCAACGTCCACTTCAAGGACATCAAGGTCGACGGCACCGGCACCTCGGTCGTCAGCGCCCGGGTCGCGGGCTCGGCCACCTTCGAGAACGTCGACGCCCGCAACGTGGGCGCGGTCGGCGTGAACAACTGCGGTTCGTTCCACTTCACCCCGGCGGGCTCGGAGTTCTCCCTGACCGACCTGGGCGGCAACGACGGCGGCGGCACCACGGGTCCGTGGATGGCGTCGTGGGAGCTGCCGAACACGATCACCTGCGACGACCGCCCGCCGGTCGTCGTGCCCCCGGCCCCTCAGCCGTGGTAACGCTCTGAAAAGGGTCGCCCCCGCCGGTGTTCACCGGCGGGGGCGTCTTTTTGTTCTTGGCACTTTGTTCTTGGCACTTTTGTTCTTGGCACCGCGGACGCCGGGATTCCTCGTGGGAAGAACGGTCGTCAGTTGCGCGGACCCGAGCCATGGGATCTTTAAGCGGCTACCGGAACCGCGGGCGCGTGGGTCGGCGACGGGCGGCGGGAGCGCAGCAGCAGCAGCGACAGCGCCGCGGCGGAGATGGACAGGCCGCCCGCGATGTACCAGGCCAGGTCGTAGTTGCCGAGGCGGTCGCGCAGGACGCCGGTGGCCGTCGCGGCGATCGCGGCGCCGAACTGGTGGCTGGCGAAGACCCAGCCGAAGACGACCGGGCCGCTCGCGCCGAAGTACTCGCGGCACAGGGCCACGGTCGGCGGCACCGTCGCGACCCAGTCCAGGCCGTAGAACAGGATGAACACCAGCATGCTGGGGCGGACCGTGGCCGCGAAGAGGACCGGCAGGACCAACAGGGACAGGCCGCGCAGGGCGTAGTACCAGCCCAGCAGGACCCGGCTGTCCATCCGGTCGGTCAGCCAGCCGGACGCGATCGTCCCGGCGATGTCGAACAGGCCGATGAGCGCGAGCAGCGACGCCGCGGTCGGCTCGGCCATGCCGTGGTCGTGCGCGGCCGGGATGAAGTGCGTGCCGATCAGGCCGTTGGTGGTCGCGCCGCAGATGGCGAAGCCGCCCGCGAGCAGCCAGAACGCCGGGGTCTTCGACGCCATGCGCAGCGCGCCCAGCGCCCGCCTCGCGGCGCCCGTCGTCGGGGCCGGCGGCGGTGCCGGCTCGCCCTCCGCGCCGTACGCGGTCACGCCCAGGTCGAACGGGTGGTCGCGCAGGCGCCAGAGCACCAGCGGCACCACGGCCAGGGCCGCTCCGGCGACTGTCAGCGAGGCCGAGCGCCAGCCGTGGTCGTCCACCAGGACGGCCAGCAGCGGCAGGAAGATCAGCTGGCCGGCGGCGCCGCCGGCGGTCAGCACGCCGGTCACCAGGCCGCGGCGCTTGACGAACCAGCGGCCGGTCACGGTGGCGACGAACGCGAGCGCCATCGAGCCGGTGCCGAGGCCGACCAGGACGCCCCACGTCGCGATGAGCTCCCAGCTGTGGCGCATGAAGACGGTCAGTCCGCTTCCGGCGGAGACGAGCAGCAGTGCGTAGGCCACCACCCGGCGGATGCCGAGGCGCTCCATCAGCGCCGCGGCGAACGGCGCGGTGAGGCCGAAGAGCAGCAGGTTGATCGAGACGGCCAGTGAGATGGTCCCCAGCGACCACCCGAACTCGTCGTGCAGGGGGTGGATGAGCACGCCCGGCGTCGCGCGGAAGCCCGCGGCGCCGACCAGGGCGACGAACGCGACGGCGGCGACCAGCCAGGCCGGGTGGAGTCGTTTCACAGGAATCATTGCATCCGATTCGGTACCTCGGGACGAGTGGCCCGACAGCCATAGTGCGCAAGAATTGGGCCATGACCGAGCAGCACCTGGTCGCCGTCGTCGCCCTCGAGGGCGTCGTCTCGTTCGACCTCGGCACGCCGACGCAGATCTTCGGCACGGCTCGCGACGAGCACGGCCACCGCAAGTACGACGTGCGGGTCTGCAGCCCCGGCGGGCGCCCGGTGCGCGCCTCGGCCGGCTACCTGGTCACCCCCGACCACGGCCTGGAGTTGACCGAGCGCGCCGACACCGTCGTCGTGTCCGGCATCTCCTACGGCGACCCGGTCGAGAACGGCGGCCTCGACCCTGCGGTGGCCGAGGCGCTGCGCAACGCGCACGCCCGCGGCGCCCGCGTCATGTCGATCTGCACCGGCGCGTTCGTGCTGGCCGCCGCCGGCCTGCTCGACGACCGCCCGGCGACCACGCACTGGTGGTGGGCCGAGCGGTTCCGCGAGCTGTTCCCGCACGTCAAGCTCGATCGGGACGTGCTGTTCGTCGACGGCGGCGACGTGCTCACCAGCGCGGGCGTCGGCGCCGGCATCGACCTGTGCCTGCACGTGGTGCGCACCGACTTCGGCAGCGAGGTGGCCAACCGGGCGGCGCGGCGCAGCGTGGTGCCGCCGTTCCGGGAGGGCGGCCAGGCGCAGTACATCGAGCGCCCGGTCTCCCGGCCGAGCGACGCCTCGCTCGCCGCCACCCGCACCTGGGCGATCGAGCGGCTGGATGCGCCCCTGACCCTGCAGGACCTGGCCGGGCACGCGAGGATGAGCGTGCGCACCTTCACCCGGCGCTTCCGTGACGAGACCGGGGTGAGCCCGGCGCGGTGGCTGCTGCAGCAGCGGGTAGACCACGCCCGTGCCCTGCTGGAGAGCACCGATCTGCCGGTCGAGGTGGTGGCCCGCCGTTCCGGTCTCGGCACGGCCGCCGGGTTGCGCCAGCACCTGCAGAGCGCGATCGGCGTCGCGCCCAGCGCCTACCGCCGCACGTTCCGGGTTGTGCCCGAGTCCGCCGGCGGGTAGGCAGGGAGGAGCGATCGCCGTCGATCCCTCTGGGAGGTACCCGTGCGAAGGCTCATCCCACTTGTCCTGGTGGTTCCGTTCCTGGTCGTCCCGTTGCTGGTGGGCACCGGCGCGCGTGCCTCTGCGCCGCCGTCCGGTGCGACCGCGACCGGCTACGGCGGCGCGGTCGCCTCCGTCGACCCGACCGCCACCGCGGCCGGCCTCGAGGTGCTGCGCCACGGCGGGAACGCCGTCGACGCCGCGCTCGCCGTGGCCGCCACCCTGGGCGTGACCGAGCCCTTCTCCTCCGGCATCGGCGGCGGCGGCTTCTTCGTGTACTACGACGCGCGCACCGGCCGGGTGTCCACGCTCGACGGCCGGGAGACCGCGCCGCGCTCGATGGGCGAGACGGCGTTCGTCAACCCCGCGACGGGCCAGCCGTACGCCTTCCAGGAGGCTCGGGTCAGCGGCCTGTCCGCGGGCGTGCCCGGCTCGCTGGCCACCTGGGACGCCGCCGCCCGCCGCTGGGGCACCCGCCCGCTGTCGTCGGCCCTGGGCCCGGCGGCCAAGGTCGCCCGCGACGGCTTCACCGTGGACGCCACCTTCAACCAGCAGGTCTCCGACAATGCCGCCGCGTTCGCCCAGTTCGACCCGACGGCGAAGCTGTACCTGCCGGGCGGGGCCCCGCCCGCGGTCGGCACCACCATGCGCAACCCCGACCTGGCGGCGACGTACGACCTGGTCGCCCGGCGCGGCATCGACGCCTTCTACGGCGGCGAGATCGGCCGCGACATCGTCACGACGGTTCAGCGGCCGCCGCTGGCCGCGAGTCCGTCGCGGCCGTGGCAGTACCAGATCCGCCCCGGCGGCATGACCGTCTCCGACCTGCGCGCCTACGACGTGCGCTCGCCGGCCCCGACGCACATGACATACCGCGGCTACGACGTCTACGGCATGGCCACCCCGTCCTCGGGCGGCTCGACGGTCGGCGAGGCCCTGAACATCCTCGAACGCTCCGACCTGCGCGGTCTGGACAAGACACAGGCCCTCCATCGGTACCTCGAGGCCAGCGCCCTGGCTTTCGCGGACCGCAACCGGTACGTCGGCGACGGCACCCCTCGCCCCGTGCTGGATTC
Source organism: Dactylosporangium darangshiense (assembly GCF_039537565.1). NCBI lineage: Bacteria > Bacillati > Actinomycetota > Actinomycetes > Micromonosporales > Micromonosporaceae > Dactylosporangium > Dactylosporangium darangshiense. Next base: position 59,747 of record NZ_BAABAT010000036.1, on the reverse strand, counting down.
CCTGCTGACGGACGGCTTCGCCGGCGAGCGCGCCTGCCAGATCGACCCGGCTGCGGCCCTGTCCAAGCCGGTGCTTCCCGGCGTGCCGGACGGCCACTATGCGACGTGCTCCTCGGCGACGGGCGGCGCAGCTCCCGACAAGGGCCAGTCCACGACCAACCTGACGGTCGCCGACCGCTGGGGCAACGTGGTCGAGTACACCCTGACCATCGAGCAGATCGGCGGCAACGGCATCGTCGTGCCGGGCCGCGGCTTCCTGCTGAACAACGAGCTGACCGACTTCAACTTCACCCCGACGCAGGGCACGGCGCCGGACCCGAACCTGCCGGCTCCCGGTAAGCGCCCGCGCAGCTCGATGGCCCCGACGATCGTGCTGCAGCACGGCCGCCCGTTCCTGGCCGTCGGCTCGCCCGGCGGCTCGACCATCATCACGACGGTCCTGCAGATCCTGGTGAACCGCCTGGACCTGGGCATGACGCTCCCCGAGGCGGTGGCGGCACCGCGGGCGTCGCAGCGCAACACGGCTTCGGTCACGGCGGAGCCCGCGTTCATCTCGTCCGCGGAGGGTCAGGCCTTGGCGGGCTTGCATCACACGTTCACGCCGATGGCGGAGATAGGCGCGGCGACGGCGATCGAGTTCCTGCCGCACGGGCGCCTGCTGGCCTGTGCCGAACCGGTCCGCCGCGGCAGCGGTTCGGCGGGAACGGTGCACTGACGTGTTGTGACCGGGGGTTCGCGGGCATCTCGGGCACGGCCGCTCGGCCCCGGCACGGCGTGGCCCCCGCAGCACGCCGTGCCGGTCGCCGTCGGCGCGCCCCTTCCTCCCCCAGTCGTCAGGCGCGCTCGGCGGCGAAGCGGCCGCGGGGCCCGGCGAGACCCCGCGACCGCGGCTCTGCGACGACGCCGCCGAGCGGAACGCGCCTGTACACGGTCCGCTCGGCGACCACCGTCCGCATCGCCCCGTTCCCCCGTAATCGATGCGGACGGTGCCACCGGCCTATCCGGCTGCGTGCAAGCACGCGACCGACCCCCCGGTCCCGAACGCCCTGTGGCTGGTGGGTCCAAATCAGCGTATCTAGACGTCTAGGTTGGCGCAATTGTTGATTTGAGGAAATGTGGTCTAGCCTTGCCGCGTGCGGGGCCGCCTCTTTCCAGTCGACGGGGACTGGTACGAATGGCGCCAGGACGAGCCGCCGCTGGCCGGGACCGTGCTGGTGCGCATCGGCGTCGGGCCGGGCGGGCGTCTGGTGCTGACGGGGCTGCGGATCGAGGGCACGCCCAGCGCGGAGCTGCTGCGGGCCATCCCCGTCGGGCGCATCGAGGCCGCCGCCAACGCGCAGTTGACCGCCGGGGAGGCCGCTCGCGGCACCGCGCACGTGCTGAGCACCCGGCCACGGCCGGTGGCGGCTCCCGTCGCCGAGGACGTCGGGTGGGAGATGACCGAGCCCGCGCTCGCCGTCACGCGTCCGGCGGCCGGGCCGGCGCGGCCGCGGGGGCGGCCCGACGTGTTCTATCGACACGTCGCCGACGTGTATCTCACGTATGCGCAGGCCTCGCCCCGGCCCGCCTGCGACCTCGCCGACGAGCACGGGGTGCCGGTGAGCACGGCGCACCGCTGGGTGAAGGAGGCGCGGCGGCGCGGCTTCCTGCCGCCGGGCAGGCCGGGCAAGAGCGGCTGAGGGCGGCGTGCACGCCCCCGGTATCGTGAACGCGTGTCGATAGACGACGCCTTAGAGGCGAAGGTGCATCGGCTGCTCACCGACTATCTCGGCGGCCAGGAGGTGCCCACCGACCTGGTCGCTGCGCCGGTGGCGATCCGCAGTGGCACCGCGGTGCTGTACCTGCGGCTGCTGGCGAACGAGCCGCCGCTGGTGCGGGTCTTCTCGCCGCTGCTGCGCCGGCTCGACCGGTCCCCGGAGCTGCTGGCCGAGCTCAACGAGCTCAACGGGCGGCTCAACTTCGTGCGGCTCTTCTGGCGCGACGACTGCGTGTTCGCCGCCGTCGAGCTGCTGGCCTCGACGCTCGACCCGATCGAGCTGAGCAATGCGTGCGACTGGGTGTCCGACACGGCGGACTACTACGACGAGCGGCTGCGCGACCAGTTCGGCGGCCAGCTCGCCTTCGACCCCGCAGAGCTGCCCTAGCCGGCGGTAGGTAGGCCAACCCGCGAGCGAACTGTCGTACCCCCGCGCCAAGATGAACCCATGACCCGCCTCATCGTCTCCACCGTCGGCGGCCGGCCGATCGCCGCCTCCGACCACCGTGTTCCCTCGCTCAACCCGTCCCGGCTCGACGACATCGTGGCCGAGGTCGCGCTCGCCGACGCCGACACGTTCGTCGCCGCCTGCCGCTCCGCCCGCGAGGCGCAGCGCGCCTGGGCCGACGTGCCCGCTCCGGTGCGCGGCCGGGTCGTGTCCAACCTCGGCCGGCTGGTGGAGGCCAACTTCGAGGCCTTGGCCGCCCTCGTGACCCGCGAGGTCGGCAAGACCCTGACCGAGGCGCGCGGCGAGGTCCAGGAGATCGTCGACACCTGCGACTTCTTCCTCGGCGAGGGCCGCCGGCTCTACGGACAGACCGTGCCGAGCGAGATGCCCGACAAGCAGCTGTTCACGTTCCGGGTGCCGGTGGGGGTCGCGGCCATCGTGACCGCCGGCAACTTCCCCGTGGCCGTCCCGAGCTGGTATCTGGTGCCCGCCCTGCTGTGCGGCAACGCGGTGGTGTGGAAGCCCGCGGAGTACTCGGCCGCGTGCGCCGACGCCTTCGCCGAGCTGATCCGCCGGGCCGGCGTGCCCGACGGCGTCTTCGACGTGGTGCACGCCGACGGCCCCACGACGTATGCGGGCCTGGAGGCCGCCCTGCGCGAGCAGCTGATCGACAAGATCGGCTTCACCGGCTCCTCGGAGGTCGGCGCGCGCATCGGCGAGCTGGCCGGCCGCCACCTGCAGAGCGCCTGCCTCGAGCTCGGCGGCAAGAACCCGATGGTGATCACCGAGGACGCCGACCTCGACCTGGCGGTGCACGGCGCCCTGTTCGCCGGCTTCGGCACGGCGGGTCAGCGCTGCACCTCCCTCGGCACCCTGATCGTCCACGACAGCGTCCTGCCCGAGTTCACCACCCGCCTGGAGTCCGCGGTGCGCGGCGCGGCGGTCGGCGACCCGAGCGACCCGTCGGTGCTGTACGGCCCGTTGATGAGCGAGCGCTTCGCCGAGCGGTACGAGGCCTACCTCGACTGGATCGAGGACCACCACCGCGTCTCCGGCTCGACGGGCACCGGCCGGATCACGGCGGCCAACCCGCGCGACGGCTTCGTCGGCGACCCGGCGGCCGGCCTCTTCTACCACCCGGTGCTCGTCCACGGCGTGCGCCCCGAGGACAAGATCTTCCAGCAGGAGACCTTCGGCCCCCTGGTCGGCGTCACCACCTACGCGACCCTGGACGAGGCCATCGCGCTGGCCGACGCCCCCGGCTACGGCCTGTCGGCCGCCATCTACACCACCGACCCGCGCAAGGCCTTCACGTTCCGCCGCGGCACGCGGGCCGGCATGGTGAGCATCAACAACTCGACCTCGGGCGCCGAGGCCCACCTCCCGTTCGGCGGCAACGGCCGCTCCGGCAACGGCAGCCGCCAGTCCGGCGTCTGGGTCCTGGACCAGTTCACGCGGTGGCAGTCGATGAACTGGGACTATTCGGGCCGCTTGCAGCGCGCCCAGATGGACACCCTGACGATCACTCCCGACCTGGACTTCCGCCTGGCGCCCTAACCCCAGCCGGCGAGGTCCGCCGCCGCTCCGCCCCGCCCGCCGGGTCCAGCCGCGCCCGCCCGCGCCCGCCGGCGCCCGCCGGGTTCGCGGCCGGTCCGTCGCTGGTCGGTCGGCGGTGCGCTGGGTGGCGGCTGGTCCGCGGGGGCTGCGGCCCGCGGTCGCGGTGGTCCGTGGCGGCATGAGCGCAGGTCCAACACGGTAAGCGTGGTTCCGCCGTCGACGAACACGCGCTAGTTGAGGTCGGCCGGCGTTTTTGTCTCCACGATCATGCGGTTTCGACCCTCCGGTGGGCCGGTTTTCCATGATCGTGGAGAGAAAACGCTGCTGACGGCCTGGGGCACGCGGCTTGCTGGTCAGGCGCGGAACAAGGCCAGGCTCAGGATGCCCAGTAGGGCGGTCAAGCCGCACAGCGTGGCCACCGCGGCCATCGTGATCACTACCCACAGGACCGCGGCCGAGCGCTTCTTGGGCTCGATCAGGATCGGGGCGGGTGGTGGCCCGGCGTCCGCGGCGTCCGCGGCGGCGTCCAGGCGGGCCTCGGCGGCCAGGTCCTCCGGGTCGCCCAGGAGCTCGAGGATCGAGCGGACCTCGACCTCGGTCTCGCGGTCGGGGGACAGCTCCGCGCGCTTGGCGGCGATGTGCTCGCTCAGGTCGGCGAGCAGTTCGGCGCGCCGGTTGGCGGGGACGCCGGCCATGGCCTGCTCGACGGCGCGCAAGTAGTCGCTGACCAGGTCATCGTAGGTGTTCATGCGGGCCTCGTTCCGACAATTCGGTCAACGGTGTCGCGGAAATCGGTCCATTCCTCGCGGAAGTGGCGCAGTGCCACGGTGCCCTGGCGGGTCAGGGCGTAGTAGCGCCGTGGGGGGCCGCTCGGGGACTCGCGCCACGTTGTCTCCACCCAGCCCGCTCGGCGGAGGCGGGCGAGCAACGGATACAGGGTGCCCTCGCTCGTGGTCAGGGTGCGCTCGGAGCCCAGGCGGCGGACCAGCTCCACACCGTATTGCTCGCCGTCCTCCATCAGGGCGAGCACGCAGAACTCCAACGTGCCGCGGCGCAGGGCCGTCGACAGCGAGCCGGGTGCTTCCATGCCTCACAGGGTACCTTGCGCCGCAAGGTAGTGGAAGGCGGGAGCGCGCGTCGGCGTCCAAGAGGCACGGGACACTTTTCTGACCGTGCAAAAATAAATGCCATGACCCGCTGGCTCGACGATGAAGAGCAGGCCGCCTGGCGCGCCTTCTACAGCGCGACCACACTGCTGATCGACCGGCTCGATCGCGAGCTGCAGCACGACGCCGGGATGCCGCACGCGTACTACGAGATTCTCGTCGTGCTGTCGGAGTCGGAAGGCAGGTCGCTGCGCATGAGCGAGCTCGCTCTCCAGACCCGGTCATCGCGCAGCCGGCTGTCCCATGCGGTGACCAAGCTCGAGGGCCGCGGGTGGGTGCGGCGGCGTGACTGCGACGACGACAAGCGCGGGCAGTTCGCCGACCTGACCGACGACGGGTTCGCGGCGCTGGCCGCGGCCGCGCCGGGGCACGTGGAGACGGTGCGCACCCACCTGTTCGACCCGCTGACGCCGGAGCAGATGGTGCAGTTGCGCCAGATCAGCGAGGCGATCAGCGAAACCCTCAAGACCTAGACGGAACCTCGAAAACCCAGAAGTCAAGCCTTGTAAGGATCTTTGCCGGTCGATACGGTGCCCACCTCGCCAGAGACCTCGCTGTCCTCGAGGAAGGCTCCGCCATGCCTGCCGTCAGTACCATCACGTCGACCAAGATCGCGTTAGGCGCACTTACCGCCCTGGCCATGATCGCCGCGGTGCCGGGAGACACCCCACGGATGCCCGACGTGCCGCAGCGGCCGACGTCGATCGTGCAGGGCGTGCCGGAGTGGGCCGGCGAGCCGTCGGTCGCGAGCCTGCTGGACCGGCCGCAGCCGCAGCAGCGCGCCGAGCAGTTCTACTTCGTGCTCGCCGACCGCTTCGCCGACGGTGACCCGGCCAACAACGCCGGCGGGCTGTCCGGCGACCGGCTGAGCACCGGCTACGACCCCACCGACAAGGGGTTCTACCACGGCGGCGACCTCAAGGGCGTCATCAACAAGCTCGACTACATCCAGGGGCTGGGCACCACGGCGATCTGGCTGGCGCCGGTGTTCAAGAACCGGCCGGTGCAGGGCAGCGGGGCCGACATCTCGGCGGGCTACCACGGGTACTGGATCACCGACTTCACGCAGATCGACCCGCACTTCGGGACGAAGGACGACCTGAAGGTCCTCACCAAGAAGGCGCACGACCGGGGCATCAAGATCTACCTCGACGTCATCACGAACCACACCGCGGACGTCATCCGCAACGCGCAGAACCAGTACTCGTACCGGAGCAAGACCGACTACCCGTACAAGGACCTCAACGGCAACAAGTTCGACGACCGCAACTACGCCGACGGCACGCACGGCTTCCCGCAGGTCGACGCCTCGTCGTTCCCCTACACCCCGGTGTTCCCGAGCGAGGCCGACAAGACGGTCAAGAAGCCGGCGTGGCTCAACGACCCGACGATGTACCACAACCGGGGCGACTCGACGTTCAGCGGCGAGAACGCGGAGTACGGCGACTTCTTCGGCCTCGACGACCTTTGGACCGAGCGGCCCGAGGTCGTGCAGGGCATGACCAAGATCTACTCGGACTGGGTCAAGGACAGCGGGATCGACGGGTACCGCATCGACACCGCCAAGCACGTCGACATGCAGTTCTGGCCGCAGTTCACGCAGGGCGTCGAGGCCGCCGCGGACAAGGCCGGCAAGCCCGACTTCTTCATGTTCGGCGAGGTCTACGACGCCAACCCGGCCTTCGACTCGACGTACGTGCGGCAAGGGCGGCTGCCCGCAACGCTGGACTTCCCGTTCCAGCAGGCGGCGTCGGACTTCGTGGCGCGCGGCGGCTCCGGCCAGGAGCTGGCCGACATGTACGCGCAGGACGACCTGTACACGTCGGCCGGCACCAGCGCACAGGGCCTGCCCACGTTCCTGGGCAACCACGACATGGGCCGCATCGGCTACTTCGTCGCCAACGGCGGCACCGATCCGAGCACCCACCTGCGCCGCGACGAGCTCGGCCACGAGCTGATGTTCCTGACCCGCGGGCAGCCGGTCGTGTACTACGGCGACGAGCAGGGCTACACCGGCCCCGGCGGCGACAAGGACGCCCGGCAGGACATGTTCGCCAGCAAGACCGCCGACTACCTCGACGACGACCTGCTCGGCACGGACAGCACGCACGCCGTCGCCAACTACGACGTCAATCATCCGATCTATCGCACGATCGCGAGCCTGGCGAAGCTGCGCCAGCAGAACCCGGCGCTGCGCCAGGGCATCCAGATCACGCGGTACGCCGACCAGAACGTCTTCGCGTTCTCGCGCATCGACCCGGATCAGCGCGTCGAGTACGTGGTCGCGAGCAACAACGGCACGGGCGCCAAGACGGTCACGATCCAGACGGCCATGGCGACGACCACGTTCGACCAGCTGTACCCGACGGCCGGCCCCATCGCCGCGACTGCCGGCGACGGCTCGCTGCAGGTGACGATCCCGGCGCTGAGCACGGTCGTGTTCAAGGCGCGCGGAGCGATCCCGCGCTCGAGCGTCCGTCCGACGATCTCGCTGCAGGTCGACCCGGCGCCGACCACGCCGGCCGAGGTCAGGGCGAACGTCACCGGCGACCCGCTGTCCACCGTCACGTACGCCGCCCGCGTCGCCGGCGGGCCGTGGAAGCTGCTCGGCACCGACCGCGCCGCCCCGTTCGCCGCCTACCACGACCTCAACGGGCTCGCGGCCGGCACGAAGCTCGAGTACAAGGCCGTGGTTCGCGACGGGTCCGGCCGTACCGCCGAAGCGAAGATCGAGACGAAGGTCGGCACGCCGCCGAGCGCCGCGTCCGCGGACTATGCGCTCGTGCACTACCAGCGACCGGCCGGCGACTACACCGGCTGGAGCCTGTACGCGTGGGGCGACATCCAGGACGCGATGACCTGGCCGAACGGCGCCCCGTTTGCCGGAGAGGACTCGTACGGGCGCTTCGCGTGGGTCAAGCTGAAGCCGGGGGCCACCAACATGGGCTTCCTGGTGGTCGACGCGAACGGCGTCAAGGACGTCGCCGCCGACCGTTCGCTCGACCCGACGAAGCATCCGGAGATCTGGCTCAAGCAAGGAGATGCGACCATCTACACCTCCCAGGCGGCCGCCACCGGCAGCGTCGCCGTCCACTATGGACGGCCCGACGGTGACTACTCCGGGTGGGGGCTGCATCTGTGGGGCGACGGCCTGGCACCCGGCACCGGGACCGACTGGGCGAACCCGCGCCCGCCGGACGGCGTCGACGCCTACGGCGCGTACTGGCACGTGCCGGTGAGCGACCCGACTAAGCCGGTGAACTTCATCGTGCACAAGGGCGACGTCAAGGACCCCGGCCCGGACCAGTCCGTGCTGCCCAGTACGCAGGGCGAGGCGTGGATCCGTTCGACCGAGGCGACCGTGTACCCCAACCGCGCCGCGGCCGAGCACACCGCCGTGCTGCACTACCGCCGCCCGGCCGGCGACTACGACGGCTGGGGCCTGCACGTGTGGACCGGCGCCGCGACCGGGACCGAGTGGGGCAGCCCGCTCATGCCGTCGGGCGCCGACGCGTTCGGCGTGAAGTTCACCGTGCCGCTCGCCGACAACGCGACGCTGCTCAACTACATCGTCCACAAGGGCGACACCAAGGACCTGCCGGCCGACCAGGGGCTCGACCTGGTCAACGTCGGGCACGAGGTGTGGATTCTGTCCGGGCAGGAGAAGTATCTGTTGCCGATGCCAGCGCAGGGCACACCCGACACCGATGTCGACAAGGAGAAGGCGGTCTGGATCGACCGCAACACGGTGGCGTGGCGCGCCGGTCCGACCGACGGGCACAGCTACGAGCTGTGGTCCGCGCCGGCCGGCGGGCTGAAGGTCGTCGACGGCCAGCTCGTCGGCAACGCCACCAAGCTCGCGATGAGCGCGGTGCCGGGCAACCTCACCGAGGCGCAGCGGGCCAGGTTCCCGCACTTGTGGGCGTACCAGACCTTCCGCGTGGACGGGGATCGCCCGGCGCTGACCGCGGCCCTGCGCGGCCAGGTCGTGGCCGTCGAGCGGGACGCGGCCGGGCAGGTCACCGAGGCGACCGGCGTGCAGCTGGCCGGCGCGCTCGACGACCTCTACGGCGGCGCGCTGAGCGTGAAGCTCGGCCCGACGTTCGACGGGCAGCGCCCGACGATCAAGGTCTGGGCGCCGACCGCGCAGAACCTGAGCCTGGAGCTGTACCAGGACCCGAGCAAGAGCCCGGCCGTGGTGGCGATGGCCCGCGACGAGCGCACCGGCGTCTGGAGCGTGACCGGCGACAAGTCGTGGAAGGGCCAGTACTACAAGTTCCGCGTCACGGCCTTCCAGCCGAGCACCAAGTCGGTCGTCACGGCCAGCGTCACCGACCCGTACTCGGTGTCGCTGTCGGCCAACGGCACGCACAGCCAGATCGTCGACCTCGCCGATCCGGCCCTGCGCCCGGGCGGCTGGTCCGACCTGCGCAAGCCGCCGGCCCCGGCGCGCCCGCAGATCCAGGAGCTGTCGGTGCGCGACTTCTCCATGGCCGACGCCACGGTGCCGGCCGAGCAGCGCGGCACCTACCTGGCGTTCACGCAGTCCGGCTCGGCCGGCATGCAGCACCTGCGGGACCTGGCCAAGGCCGGCACGTCGTACGTGCACCTGCTGCCGGTCTTCGACATCTCGACGATCCCCGAGGTGCGCGGCGACCAGGCGCAGCCGCCGTGCGACCTGGCCGCGCTGCCGCCGGACTCGCCGCAGCAGCAGGCCTGCATCGCGCAGGTCGCCGACCGCGACGGCTACAACTGGGGCTACGACCCGTTCCACTACAACGCGCCCGAGGGCTCGTATGCGACCGACCCGCAGGGCACCCCGCGGATCACGCAGTTCCGCCAGATGGTCGCCGGGCTCAACAACGCGGGCCTGCGCGTGGTGATGGACGTGGTCTACAACCACACCACGGCGGCCGGCACCGACCAGTACTCCGTGCTCGACCAGATCGTGCCGGGCTACTACCAGCGGCTGCTGGACGACGGCACGGTCGCCAACTCCACGTGCTGCGCCAACACCGCGCCCGAGAACGCGATGATGGGCAAGCTCGTGGTCGACTCGATCGTGCAGTGGGCCAAGCAGTACAAGGTCGACGGCTTCCGGTTCGACCTGATGGGGCACCACCCGAAGGCCAACATCCTCGCCGTGCGGGCCGCCCTGGACCAGCTCACGGTGGCCAAGGACGGTGTCGACGGCAAGAAGATCCTGTTGTACGGCGAGGGCTGGAACTTCGGCGAGGTCGCCGACAACGCCCGGTTCGTGCAGGCGACCCAGGCCAACATGGCCGGCACCGGCGTCGGCACGTTCAACGACCGGCTCCGCGACGCCGTCCGCGGCGGCGGGCCCTTCGACGGCAACCCGCGCATCCAGGGCTTCGCCACCGGGCTGTACACCGACCCCAACGGCGACCCGGTCAACGGCACCGCCGCCGAGCAGCGCGCCCGCCTGTTGCACTACCAGGACCTGATCCAGGTGGGTCTGTCGGGCAACCTGGCCGCCTACGAGTTCACCGACTCCAACGGGCACCGGGTCACCGGCGCGCAGGTCGACTACAACGGCTCGCCGGCCGGGTACACGCGCTCGCCGAGCGAGGCGATCACGTACGTCGACGCGCACGACAACGAGATCCTGTACGACGCGATGGCGTACAAGCTGCCCGCCGGCACGAGCGCGGAGCAACGCGCCCGGCTGCAGGTCCTGGCGCTGTCCACGACCGTGCTCGGGCAGGGCACCGGGTTCGTCACCGCGGGCTCGGACATGCTGCGCTCCAAGTCGCTGGACCGCAACTCGTTCAACTCCGGCGACTGGTTCAACCAGATCCGCTGGGACTGCGCCGACGGCAACGGCTTCGGCGCCGGGCTGCCGCCGGCCGCGGACAACCAGGACAAGTGGCAGTACGCGCAGCCGCTGCTGGCCGATCCGGCCCTCGTGCCGGACTGCGCGGCGGTCGGCCTCGCGTCGGCCCGCTTCCAGGAGCTCACGCGGATCCGGTCGAGCTCGCCGGTGTTCTCGCTGAGCACGGCGGCGCAGGTCCAGCAGCGCCTGAGCTTCCCGCTCTCGGGCACGCAGGCCACGCCGGGCGTCATCACGATGGTGCTCGACGCGCGCGGGCTGGACGGGCACTGGCGCTCGGTGGTGGTCGTGTTCAACGCGGGCGCCACGGCGACGACGCAGACGCTGCCGGCGTACCGGGGTGCGCAGGTGGCCCTGCACCCGATCCAGGCCGCCTCGGCGGACCCGGTGGCCCGGCAGTCCACGTTCGACGCCACTCACGGATCGTTCACCGTCCCCGCGCGCACCGTGGCGGTGTTCGTGCAGGCCGCATAAATCCATGAAAGCGGGGGTATCCACCTCGTCATGAGTCGATACCGCAACCGCGTCCTGAAGGCGACGGCCGCAATGTGGCTGCTCGTCCTGCTCGCCGACGCCGGCTGGGTGGCGACCTCGCGCGCCGCCCTGACCGCGGCAACGGTGCTGGCCGTCTGCGTGGTCATCTCGGCCGTGCTGTTCGGCCGGTTCGTCCAGAACCTCCCGGAACCTCAACCGGTCCGGGCCAAGGCCATCGACGGCCGCCAAAGCCGCCTTTAATCCTCCGACTTAATCGAGTGCAAAGGCTCGAGGCGGTCCCGGCGGCGCGCTCGGACTCACCGGTCCGGCGCCCCACCGGGGCCGCCGCTGCCCGGTCCGCCACCCATACTCGAGCCGTTCGGGCCGTCGCCGACGCTGGCCGGCCTTACTGTCGAGCCGAGCGGCCCGGCCATGATTCCGCCGGTCGCGACGCCGGGGGAGCCGTCCGGCCGGCCGGCGTCCTCCGCGTCGGCGGCCGGGTGTTACCGTCCCCGTCGCCTGCTGGCGATCCGACAAGCGGCGCGGCGCTGGGAGAAGGCCTCGGCGTGGCTTTGGTGATCATTGTGGCGGCCGTCTGGTCCTTTGCGCGACGCCTAGATCACGCACAGTGAGAACGCATCGGCCGTTCGGCTAAGGACTCTTTAGGGATCCGACCTCTTCGAGTAGCGTGCCTGATCGTGTTCCGTAGTGGATCCGACTTTGACGTCCCTGCGTTGGAGCGCTCTCTTCAGCACGCTCCGCTACGGAGCCGCTACCTTTAGGAGGCCAGGCGGTGGCAGGCAGCGGCCCCTCCCGCTCCCCAGTGCCGCGTCACGGCGCCGCCTCGGGCGGCCAGACGCGCCGCAGCGCGGGCACCGACACGTCTGTGGCCGGGCACCGCCGCGGCGGCGGCCCGCGCCCGAGCCGGCTGCGCTCGGTCCGCGCCCAGCTGCTCGCGCCGATCGTCGTCGCGATGGTCGGCCTCGTCGTCCTCGGCTCGGTCCAGACGGCCACCTCCGTCGCCGCCGCGCGCGACGCCGGACACGCCCGCACGCTGTCGGAGACCGCCGGCAGCGCCGCGCTCTTCGTCAACGAGCTCGAGCGCGAGCTCGCCGAGACCGCAGCCCTGCAGCAGCGCGGCGGCAAGTCCGGCTTCTCGCTCGTCGCCGCGCAGCGCGCCCGCACCGACGAGGCCGCATCCCGGTTCTTCGCCGACGCCGCCGATGCGGTCGACGCGGCGCCGGCGCTGGCCACGCCCGTCCGGGTCGCCGGCAGCAACTACGGCCAGCTGCACTTCACCCGCCAGTCGCTGGACAACGGCACCGCGACGATGGTGATCGTCACCGACATCGTCTACGGCGGCCTCGCCGACGCCCTGCTCTCCGTCGCCGACGCCGTGCCCGGCCAGATCCAGGACACCGAGCTGCAGAAGACGGCCCGAGCGCTGGCCGCGATGGCCGCGATGGAGCACTACTCGGCCGTCGAGCGCGACCTGCTGCGCACCGTCTTCGGCCGGGGCAACCTGCAGCCGGGCGACCTCGGCAGCCTCTCGCAGGTCCAGGGCGCCCGTGCGCAGCGCGAGGCGGAGTTCCGCCGGGTGGCGACGCCGGCGCAGCTGTCGCGGTACCAGGAGGAGCTGCACGGCACCGACATCGACACCGCCGACAGCCTGAGCGCCTCCGCCCGCAACGCCGAGCGCGACTCCTCCAGCCTGCGCGTCGACCCCGACGCCTGGTTCGTGGCGCAGAGCGGCGTGATCCGCCGGGTCAACATCGTCACCGTCGAGATCGCCAACGCGCTCGCCACCCGCTCGGACCAGATCGCCGTCAACGCGTCCCGGCTCGCCTGGACCACCGGGCTCGGCACCGCCCTGCTGGGCCTCGCCGCCCTCGCGATCGCCATCGTCCTCGCGGTGCGCACGGCCCGCCGGCTCAACCTGCTGCGCGGCGCCGCCCTGCAGGTGGCCCGCCGCGACCTGCCCGACGCGATCGGCTCCGTCACCGCCGGCACGGCCGCGCTCGCGCCGTCGGTCATGGACAGCGGCCAGACCGCAGCCGAGGTCACACGCGACATCGCCGCGGTCAACGACGAGGTCGGCCAGGTGGCCGAGGCGTTCGGCACGGTGCACCGCACCGCGCTGCGCCTGGCCGGTGAGCAGGCCGAGCTGCGCGTCGACGTCGCGCGCATGGCCGAGGTGCTGGCCCGGCGCATCCGCACGCTCATCACCCGCCAGCTGCGGCTGCTCGACGAGTTCGAGCGCGACGAGACCGACCCGGACGCACTGGCCCGCCTGTTCGCCCTGGACCACCTCGCCGCCCGCCTGCGCCGCAACGGGGAGAACCTGTTGGTCCTCTCCGGCGGCGAGCCCGGCCGCCCGCAGACCACGGCCGTCGGGCTCGGCGCCGTCATCACCGCGGCCGCGTCGGAGATCGAGGAGTACGCCCGGGTCGAGTTCCAGCCCGCCGACCTGGCCATCGTCGGCCCGGTCGTCGGCGACCTCGTCCACCTGCTCGCTGAGCTGCTGGAGAACGCCACGGCCTTCTCGCCGCCGACCGAGCCGGTGCAGGTCGACGCCCGGCCGACCCCGGAGGGCGCCATGATCCGGGTGCACGACCGGGGCATCGGCATCGTCCCGGCCCGTCTCGCCGAGATCAACTCGCGGCTGGCCGTGCCGAGCACGCTGAGCAGTGCCGCGGCCGGCACGATGGGCCTGCACGTGGTCTCCCACCTCGCCGCACGCCACGGCGTCCGGGTGCAGCTGCAGACCACGGGCGGCGGCACCATCGCGTACGTCCTGCTGCCGCACCGGCTGCTCGAGCACGTCAGCGCCCTGCCCGCGGGCCGCGGCACCGACGCCGGGGCGGTCCCGGCCGTGCAGGCACCGGCCGCGCGACCGGTGCAGGTCCCGTCCACCGTCGGCGCGCCGATCGGCCGCAACCAGCCGCTCGCCGCCGCGCCACCGCCACAGGTACCGCAACAACGCCGTCCCGAGCCGGAGCACCAGCCGGTAGCCGCGTCCGTCGCGGCCACACCCGCCGGCGCCGCGCCCTGGTTCCGTCCGTACCTCAGCAACACCGGCGTCAGCCCCACAGGCGCCGCCGGCAGCATCGCGAGCGGCGGCTGGACCCCGCCGCCCGCGCCTCAGGTGGCCTACGCGGGCGGCAACACCCCGCCGCGCGGCGTAGCCCGGGTAGCACCCGCCCCCGCACCTGCCTCGCTGCCGGCCGAACGGCCCGCGCCGCCGTCATACGGCGCACAAACCACCTGGGGCTCCCCCGGCACGTGGCCGCCGCGGCCCGGGGGCCCGTCCAGTGCCGGAGGTGGCTCGATGTCGGAGCAAGAACATCTTCCTCGCCGTCGTCCCGGTGCGCAGCTCGCACCGGAAACCACCGAACCCCGCGCCGAAGCACCTCGCGGCGCACCGGTCGACCCGGAGCAGATCCGGTCGCGGCTGTCCGCATTCGCCGAGGGCGTCTCGGCCGCTGCACGACGTTCCAACAGCACAGCCCCAGGACAAAAGGATTCATGATGTCTCAGCAAACGCACGGCGCCGGACAGCTCGACTGGCTGATGGCGAGCTTTGCTCGGCAGGTGCCAGACGTGGCGCACGCCATCACCGTCTCCGGCGACGGGCTGCGTCTGGCCTGCTCCGCGGACCTGCCGATCGACCAGGCCGACCACCTCGCAGCCGTGATCAGCGGCCTGGCGAGCCTGGTGTTCGGCGCCGCCCGCGTCATGCAGGCCGGCCACGTGCGACAGACCATCGTCGACATGGACGGCGGCGTCATGATCGTCATGTCCGTGGGCGACCGGGCGCTGCTCGGCGTCCTCGCCGCGCCCGGCTGCGACCTGGGCCAGGTCGGCTACGAGACGGCCATGCTGGTCCACCGCGTCGCCGACGCGCTGGACCCGCTCCCGCGCGACGCTTTGTCCAGGTGAGTTGCTCAGGTGGGAAGGCCCGGTTGACACCCCAACGCACGAAGATCCGGAATCTGGCACTGGTGCTGGCGGCGGCGCTCCTGCTCGCCGCCTGCTCCAGCCTGGCGCAGCGCCCGGGCGCCGGGCTCTGGCACGGCGGCCGGCTCTTCATCGCCACCGGCAACACCAGCGGCGTGTACTACGCGATCGGCGGCGGCTACGCCGACCTGATCACCAAGCACGTCACCGGCTATGAGGCCCGCGCCGAGGCGACCGGCGCGTCCGGCGAGAACATCCAGCGGATCGCCACCGGCGACATGGACATCGCGCTGACGCTGGCCGACACGGCCGCCGACGCCTACACCGGCAAGGGCACCTTCGACGGCAAGCCGCAGAAGGTGGTGGCGCTGGCGCGGGTGTACAAGAGCTATGTCCACCTCGTCGTGCGCGCATCGGCACACATCACCAAGTTCTCCGACCTGCGCGGCAAGCGGGTCTCCACCGGCTCGGCCGGCTCCGGCGTCGACGTCGTCGCCGGGCGGATCCTCTTCGCCGGCGGGCTCAACCCCGACACCGACATCGTGCGGCAGCGCCTGTCGCTGCCGGAGACCACGAAGGGCATGCAGGCGGGCACCACGGACGCCTTCTTCTTCACCGGCGGCCTGCCCACCCCGGGCATCGCCGACCTGCTGGGGACCGGGTCGCCGGGCGCATACCAGTTCCTGCCGCTCTCGTCGCTGCTGCAGCCGTTGACGTACCGCTACGGCCCCGTCTACAGCGGCGCCAAGATCCCCAAGGCGACGTACAACACCCCCGGCGACATCGACACGATCGTCATCGGCAACTTCATCGTCGTGTCGCCCGACATGCCCGACGATCTGGCCTACGAGCTGACGAAGGTGCTGTTCGACTACCAGAAGGACCTCGCCAAGGTCCATCCGGAGGGCGGCAACTTCGACAAGGGCACGGCGCCGCAGACCGATCCCATACCGCTGCACCCCGGCGCGGCCCGCTTCTACAGCAGCGGCTAGCGCGGGCCCGGCCGCGGCGTTATGGATCTCTCATTCCCCTGCTGCGACGAGGGTGAGTCCGGGATGGTGATGTCAGGATGGGCGACGTGACCGCGACACAGCAGAACCTCGTTCAACTGGACGACATCCGGGACGCCGCGGCCCGCGTGTCCGGTCTCGTGGTGCGCACGCCGCTGCTGCCGAGCCCGTGGGCGGAGGAGCTGTGGCTCAAGCCCGAGAGCCTCCAGCCGATCGGGGCGTTCAAGCTGCGCGGCGCGACCAACGCGCTGCACCGCCTTGACCTGGAGCGCCGCCGCGCGGGCGTGGTGACCCACTCGTCGGGCAACCACGGCCAGGCCCTGGCCTACGCGGGCCGGGCGCTGGGCGTGCCGGTCACCGTCGTCATGCCCGACGTGTCCACGCCGCTGAAGATCGACGCGACCCGTGGCTACGGCGCCGAGGTGATCCTCGTTCCCCAGTCGCAGCGCGAGGTCGTCGCGAACCGGCTGGTGGCCGAGCGGGGCCTGACGCTCATCCCGCCGTACGACCACCCGGACATCATCGCCGGCCAGGGCACGGTCGGCCTGGAGATCTTCGAGGACCTCTCCAGCGTCGACGTGGTCGTGGTGCCGGTCGGCGGCGGCGGGCTGTCCTCCGGCGTCGCCACGGCGATCAAGTCGCTCGCGCCGCACGTCGCGGTGATCGGCGTCGAGCCGGCGGTCGCCGCCGACGCCGCCGAGAGCCTCGCCGCCGGCGTGGTGCGGGTCTGGCCCGAGGAGCGGATGCTCAGCACCGTCGCCGACGGGCTGCGCACCTCGCTGTCGGAGCTCACGCTGGCCCACCTGTCCAGCTACCTTGACGCGATCGTGACGGTGAGCGAGGCGGAGATCCTCGACACCGTCCGCACGCTGGCCCGCCGGGCCCGCCTGATCGTCGAGCCCAGCGGCGCCGTGGCCACCGCCGCCGTGCTGCACCGCCGCGACGAGCTGCCCGCCGGGCGCACGGTCGCGGTGATCAGCGGCGGCAACATCGCGCCCGAGCTGGCCGCCCGCCTGTTTGCCTGAACCCGTTGTCCACAGGTGGCTGTGGACAACGAGCCGCGAGGCTGTGGATAACTCGGGCAGTAATGGCGCCTGTTCACACAGGCATTACCCACAGCCTGTGGATAAGTCAGGCTGCGTCAGGCCCGCCCGACCTTGTCGAGCACCCAGGCCGTGATGAAGGCCTCCTCGCGCCATGCGTCGTAGCGCCCGCTCGGCCCGCCGTGCCCGGCGCCCATCTCCGTCTTGAGCAGCACGTCCGTCGAGGGCGACAGGGCGCGCAGCCGGGCCACCCATTTGGCCGGCTCGTGGAAGAGCACCCGCGTGTCATTGAGGCTGGTCACCGCGAGGATCGCCGGGTACGGCGCGGCGGTGAGGTTCTCATAGGGGGTGTACGACTTCATGTACGCGTACACCTCGGGGTCCTCGAGCGGGTTGCCCCACTCCTCCCACTCGGTGACGGTCAGCGGCAGCGACGGGTCGAGGATCGTGTTGAGCGCGTCCACGAACGGCACCTGCGCGACGATCCCGCCGAACGCGGCCGGCGCCAGGTTGGCCACCGCGCCCATCAGCAGGCCGCCGGCCGAGCCGCCCCGGGCCACCAGCCGCTCCGGCGCGCTCCAGCCGGCCTTGACCAGGTGGTCGGCGCAGGCGATGAAGTCGGTGAAGGTGTTCTTCTTCGACAGCACCTTGCCCTCGTCGTACCAGCGCCGGCCCATCTCGCCGCCGCCGCGGATGTGCGCGATCGCGAAGACCACGCCGCGGTCCAGCAGCGACAGCCGCGCGATGGAGAACCAGGGGTCCATCGACGACTCGTACGAGCCGTAGCCGTACAGGACCGCCGGCGCCGAGCCGTCCCGGGGCGTGCCGGCCTTGGCCACGACCGAGATCGGCACCCGGGTGCCGTCGTCGGCGATGGCCCACTCGCGGTGCTGCTCGTAGCGGGACGCGTCGAAGTCGCCGAGCACCGGCTTCTGCTTGCGCAGGGTCAGCTCGCCGCTGTCCAGGTTGCAGTCGTACACCGAGTCGGGCGTCACCATCGACACGTAGTGCAGCCGGAACGAGGTGGTGTCGTACTCCAGGTTGGCCTCCGGCCCGACCGAGTACAGCGGCTCGGGGAAGGCGATGTCGTAGGGCGCCGCACCGTGTAACGGCACTACCCGGATGCCGGTGAGCCCGTCGCGGCGCAGCGACACGACCAGGTGCCCGGAGAACGCGTCGACCTGCAGCAGCCGGGTGCCCGGCTGGTGCTCGATAAGCGTGATCCAGTCGCCGGGGGCGTCCACCGACGTGTACGCCAGGGCGAAGTCCTCGGCACCGTCGTTGTGCAGGATCAGGAACCGGTGGCCGTGGTGCTCGACCGAGTACTCCAGGCCCTGCCGGCGCGGCGCGATCGGCACCGGCGTGGTGGCCGGCGAGTCGGCCGGGATGACCAGCACCTCGCTGGTGAGCTTGCTGTTGATGTCGATGAGCAGGAAGCGCTCGGAGCGGGTGAGCTCGACGCCGACCCAGAAGCGCTCGTCGGCCTCCTCGTGCACGATCACGTCGTCGGCGGCCGGCGTGCCGATCGCGTGGCGCCACACGCGGTAGGGGCGCCAGGCCTCGTCGATGGTGACGTAGAACAGCGTCGAGCCGTCGGCCGACCACGCCGAGCCGTAGAAGGCGTCCTCGATGACGTCGGGCAGGTCCTCGCCCGTGCGCAGGTCCTTGATCCGCAGCGTGAAGCGCTCGTCGCCGGAGAAGTCCGTGCTGTACGCGAGCAGGTGCCCGTCGACGCTGAGGTCGAACGTGCCGAGGGCGAAGAACTCCGAGTCGCCCGCCAGCGCGTTGCCGTCGAGCAGGATCTCCTCGCCGGGCAGCGGGGTGCCGTCGCCGATCTCCGGCGGCGCCGCCTGGCCGGCGGCCGCCACGACCCGGCAGTGGATGCCGTACTGCTTGCCGGCCTCGGTGCGGGTGTAGTACCAGTAGCCGCCCTTGCGGGTCGGCACCGAGAGATCGGTCTCCTTGGTGCGGCTCTTGATCTCACCGAACAGTGTCTCGCGCAGCCCCTCGAGGTGGGCGGTGGCCGCGGTGGTGAACGCGTTCTCGGCCTCCAGGTAGGCAACCGTGTCCGGATCGTCCCTGTTCTGGAGCCAGAAATACTCGTCGGCCACGGTGTCGCCGTGGTGGACCCGCTCGTGCGGGACCCGCTTCGCGGTGGGCGGCTGTTCGGTTGTCACACGACCAAACGTTACCTGCTTCAAGACGCAACCACGCGCGTCGCTCGGTGGTCTGTCCATCAGGAGAGAGCGACGCCGGTTACCGTCATGGTCTCGAAGTTCGGGCGAGACCACGGAGGGATGCCGGTGCGGCGTCGTGGGGTGTTGCACATCGGGGTGACCGGGCTGGCAGCAATGCTGGTCCAGGCGTGCTCCGAGGGGTCGACGTCGACACCAGGGGCGGGGAGTGACCCGTCGGGGCGCGGTTCCGCGTCGTCGACGGGTGAGCCGGCCGGTTCGACGTTCGATCCCTCGGGGTACGTCCCGGCCCCCGTGCCGATCGCGGAGCTCAAGAAGCTCTACAACTACGACAAGAGCTCAACGCTGAACGCGCAGCTCACCGACAGGCGCAGCGGCGACGGGGTCATCCTCGAGGACATCACCTACTCCGACACCCGCGGCAACGACGAGATCCCGGCGTATGTGGTCAGCGCCGACATTCCGGGCGACACGCTGCGCATGCCCGCGATAGTCCTCGCCACCGGCCCCGACGGCAACCGCGACAAGCTGCTCGACGAGGCCACCGCGATCGCCCGGATGAAGGCGCTCGTCATGATCGCCTCCGTGCCGGTCAAGCCCACCGGCGACCCGTCGGCCGACGCCAAGATGATGGCCGCGGCGGTGCTCGCCCAGCGGCGCGCCTTCGACCTGCTCATCCGGCGCACCGACTGCGACGGCTCGCGGGTCGGCTACGTCGGGCACCACTCGGGCGCGGCCCTCGGCGCCGTGCTGCTCGGGCTCGAGACCCGCATCACCGGCGCGGTGCTGGCCAGCGGCACGAGCCGCTTCTCCCGCTGGATGGTCAAGCAGAAGGTGCCGCAGGACTGGCACGCGTACCTCGACTCGCTGAGCCGCTTCGACGCCGCGCCCTACGTCGCCGCCGGCGGCAAGCGCTCCGTCCTGCTGCAGTTCGGCAAGACCGACGCGGTCGTGCCCGAGGCCGAGCGCGCGGAGCTGACCGCCGCCGTCGCCGGGTCGAAGCAGCGCAAGGACTACGACACGGGCCATGACCTGGCCGCCTTCCCCGCCGCGACCGCCGACCGGTCCGCGTTCCTCAAGCAGGTCTTGCGGCTGTCGTAAGGAGCGAATAGGCTCTCGAACGCATGTTCGAAGTCCGACGTAATTGAGCGCGTCTTTGGGAAAGCCGGGATCATGTCGTCCTGCCCCCGGCTACCGCGATTCCCTTCGACCGATCTTCCCCACGGCAACGGTGTCCGCCGGTCCAACGGTGCCGGCTGGTGATCAGGGAAGCGGGAGTTGCGGTGACGGTGATCGAGGCGTTAGCCGAGGCGTGCGGGCCGGAGAACGTGTGGGAGGCGGGCCCGGCTGACACGGTCGACGGGGTGCCGGTCGGCTGGGTGGTCGCGCCGGGCGGCGCGGCCGAGGTGGCCGAGGTGCTGCGGTTCGCCGCCGCCGAGGGCCTGTCCGTCGTCCCCTCGGGCGCCGGGACGAAGCTCGACTGGGGACCGCCCCCGACACACGCGGACCTGCTGCTCGACCTCGGCCGGATCGCCGGGGTGCTCGACTTCTCGCCCGCCGCGATGACCGCGACCGTCGCGGCCGGCACCTCGATGCGGGCCCTGCGGGCGCACCTGCTCAAGGAGAACTGCCGCCTGCCGCTGGACGTCGGCTCGCCGGCCGCGACGCTCGGCGGCGTGCTGGCCACCAACGAGGCCGGCCCGCTGCGCCACCGCTTCGGCGCGCCCCGCGACCTGGTCACCGGCGTGCAGGTCGCACTGGACGAGGGCAGCCTGGAGCGCAGCGTCGACGGCTTCGACCTGGCCCGGCACGCCTGCGGCTCCTACGGCACGCTCGGCGTGATCACCGAGGCGACCCTGCGGCTCGAGCCGCTGCCGGCGGCGCGGGCCTGGGTGACCCGGCCGGTGACCACCCCGCGCGAGGTGCAGCAGCTCACCGAGGCCCTCGTCGCCTCGCCGCTGGACCCGGTGGCGATCGAGGCCGACCTGCCCGGCGTGGCCCGCGGGCGCCCGGCCGAGCTCGCCGCGCTCTTCGAGGGCGAGCGGGCGGTCGCGCTGCAGCGCGCCGAGACCGCCGCGAAGCTGCTCGGCGGCGCCGCCACGGTCGAGCAGCTGCCGCCCGCCTGGTGGGGGCGGTATCCGTTCGACGCCGACGACGTGGCCCTGAAGGTCTGGGGCCGGCCCAGCGAGCTGTTCGCGGTCGTCTACGCGCTGCGCGACGCCGCCGGCATGCCCGTGCCGGTGCGCGGCTCGGTCGGGCTCGGCGTAGCGCACGTTGCCCTGCCCGACACCGTCTCGCCCGAGCGGCTCGACGGCATGCTCACCGCCGCCCGCACGGTCCTGCTGGCGCGCGGCGGCGGTGGCTGCACCCTGCTGCGCGCACCGCTGGACCTGCGGGAACTGGTCGAGACGCACGGCCCGGAGCCGATGTCCTCGGACGCGGCACGGATCAAGCTCGCCCTCGACCCCGAGGACCGCCTGTCGCCGGGCCGCATGCCCGACCCCTCCTAGGCCCTGTCCTGCCGATCATGCCTGCCTGCGCCGGGCCCAGATTCCGCCTGCGCACGTCCCGCGAAAGCCCGGTTACAGCACCGGTAGCCTGGCTTCCGCGGGCCGCACGCAGACGAAATCTGGACCTCGTCTCGGCTCGACATGATCGGCAGGACAGGCTCTAGTCGGCCTCAATGATCGCGCCGGCAAGGTGGGGCTTGCCGGTCCTTCGATCGTGTACCGCGAAACGCCAGGTTTTGTGTGGTTGCGCCTCGAAACCGACGGTGGCGGGCAGGAGGATCGGCAGCTTGAAGGCGACGTCGACGCCATAGGCGTCGGGGAGGCGGCCCTCGAGCGCGGCGAGGCAGCGGGCCTTGGTCCACATGCCGTGCGCGATCGTCTTCGGGAAGCCGAACGCCCTCGCCAGGATGCGGCTGGTGTGGATGGGGTTGCGGTCGCCCGAGACGGCCGCGTAGTCCGTGCCGGTGCGCCTCGGAACGCGCCAGACCGCGGTCGCAGGTGGCGGCTCGCCTCTATCCGACTTGTCGGACTTCGCGGACTTTCCGGTCTTGCGCAGGTACGTCGAGCGGTCCTTCCACACCACCTCGCCGCCGGACTCCGCGGTCGCGACCACGTCGAGCTGGGTGCCGCGCTCGTGCGGGCGCAGCCCCTCGGCCCGCACCGAGAGCGCGAACGTCTCGCCCGAGTGCAGCGGCCGGCACACGTCGATCCGGTTGGCCACGTGCACGAGCCCGAGCAGCGGAAACGGGAAGTCGTCGGCCGTCATCAGGGCCATGGCCAGCGGGAACGCGAGCACGTGCGGGTAGGTCGCCGGTAGCTCGTCGGACAGCCGGAAGCCGCACACCCGGTCGTACTCCGCCAGGTGCGCCAGGTCGACCCGCACGCCCTCCAGCCGCAGCTCGCGGTCCGGCAGCGTCGAGCCGGTGGAGCGGCGCAGCGCGGCGGCGCGGTAGAGCGGCCCGAGCCGCGGCGGCCGCTCGAGCACGGTGATCGCCATTACGCCCCCAGCAGGCTCTGCCCGCAGACCCGGATGACGTTGCCGTTGACGCCGCCCGAGGCGGGGTGGGCCAGCCAGGCGATCGTCTCGGCCACGTCCACCGGCAGCCCGCCCTGCGACATGCTGTTGAGCCGCCGGCCGCCCTCGCGCACGAACATCGGCATCGCCGCGGTCATCGTCGTCTCGATGAACCCGGGCGCCACCGCGTTGATGGTGAGCCCATGCTCGGCGACCGCGCCGGCGGTGGCCTGCACCAGGCCGATCACGCCCGCCTTGGAGGTGGCGTAGTTGGTCTGGCCGCGGTTGCCGGCGATGCCGGAGACCGAGGAGACCGACACGATCCGGCCGTTGCCGCCGAGCAGGTTCTCGGCGAGCAGCACGTCGTTGATCCGCTCCTGGCTGCACAGGTTCACGTCGAGCACCGAGCTCCACTGGCCCTCGTCCATGCGGCCGAGGGTCTTGTCCCGGGTGATGCCGGCGTTGTGCACGAACACGTCGGCGTGCACGTGCCGGGTCGCGATGAAGTCGGCGAGCCGGCGCGGCGCGTCCTCGGCGGTCAGGTCGAGCTGCAGCGCGGTGCCCTTGACCTCGTTGGCGACCTCGGCGAGCTCCTCGCCGGCGGCGGGGACGTCAAGGCAGACCACGTGCGCGCCCTCGCGGGCGAGCACGCGGGCGATCGCCGCGCCGATGCCGCGGGCGGCGCCGGTGACGATCGCGGTCTTGCCGACCAGCGGCTGGTCCCAGTCGTCCGGGACGTCGACGGCGGCCGGGCCGATGCGCACGACCTGGCCCGAGACGTACGCCGAGCGCCCAGACAGCAGGAACCGCAGCGTCGACTCGGTGGCCTCCTCGGCGCCTGGCGCGACGTAGACGAGCTGGGCGGTCGAGCCGCGGCCGACCTCCTTGCCCATGGAGCGCACGAACCCCTCGAGCGCGCGCTGTGCGGTCGCCTCGCGGGCGCTCGTGCACATCTCCGGCGGGCTGCCCAGCACCACGAGCCGGCCGGAGGGGAGCAGCGAGCGAACTATCGGGTGAAAGTACTCGTAGAGCGAGCCCAGCCCTTCACTGCCGGTGATGCCGCTCGCGTCGAAGATCAGCGCCGCGCAACGGTCCTCGGCGCCGGTGGACAGGCTGATCGGGAGCTTGTCGAGGATCTGGCGCGTCGGTTCGGCCAGCCGCCCGTCCCCACCGAGGGCGACCGGCCCGAACTCGGCGCCCTTCTCGTACCGTCGAAGCTTCGGCGGATCCGGTAGGCCAAGGCGTCTGACGAGGAATCTTCCCGCGCCCGAGTGGGCGAAGGTGGCGTAGCGGTCGGTCATTGCGGTGCCTCCCCAGTCACTACAAACGCGCTAACCTACTCGCGAGTAGGGTAACGCCAGCACGCCCAGTCGCGTCGAGAAGGAGACTCCGATGGCCCCCTCGAAAGCCCGCTCGGAAACCCCCGTCCGGGTCGCAGTCGTCGGCGGAAACCGCATCCCCTTTGCGCGCTCGGGCAGCGCCTACGCCACTGCATCAAACCAGGACATGCTGACCGCCGCCATAGACGGACTCGTGGCGCGCTACGGCCTCGCGGGGGAGCGGCTCGGCGAGGTCGCCGCCGGTGCGGTGCTCAAACACAGCCGCGACTTCAACCTGACGCGTGAGTCCGTGCTCGGTTCCCGTCTCGACCCGCGCACCCCCGCCTACGACGTGCAGCAGGCCTGCGGAACAGGCCTCGAGGCGGTGATTCTCGTTGCCAACAAGATCGCCCTCGGCCAGATCGAGGCGGGCATCGCCGGCGGCGTGGACACCACCTCCGATGCGCCCCTCGGGGTGAACGAGGACGCCCGGCGGATCATGATGGAGCTCAATCGGGCCCGCTCGCTCGGCGCTCGCCTCCGCGCGGTGAGCAAATTCCGGCCTACCCAGCTCAAGCCGGATATTCCCCGCAATTCGGAGCCGCGCACCGGCCTGTCCATGGGCGAGTCGGCCGCGATCACCGCCCTCGAGTTCGGCATCGGCCGCGAGGAGCAGGACGCGCTCGCCCTCGCCTCGCACCAGCGGCTGGCCGCCGCCTACGAGCGGGGTTTCTTCGACGATCTCGTCACGCCGTACCTCGGGCTGTCCCGCGACGAGAACCTGCGCCCGGACACGTCGCTGGAGCGGCTCGCCAAGCTCCGGCCGGTCTACGGGCGCGGCCCCGAGGCGACGATGACCGCCGGCAACTCCACGCCCCTGACGGACGGAGCGGCCGTGGTGCTGCTCGCCTCCGAGGCGTGGGCCAAGGCGCGCAGCCTGCCGATCCTGGCGTACTTCGAGACGGGCGAGACGGCCGCGGTGGACTTCGTGCACGGCGCAGACGGGCTGCTCATGGCCCCGGCGTATGCGGTGCCCCGCATGCTCGCCCGGCAGGGCCTCGCCCTGGGCGACTTCGACCTCTACGAGATCCACGAGGCGTTCGCCTCGCAGGTGCTCGCCACGCTCAAGGCCTGGCAGGACCCGGCGTTCTGCAAGGAGCGCCTCGGCCTGTCCGAGCCGCTCGGCGCCATCGACCGCGACCGGCTCAACGTCAACGGCTCGTCGCTGGCCGCCGGCCACCCGTTCGCCGCGACCGGCGGGCGGATCGTGGCGACGCTCGCGAAGCTGCTGGCCGAGCGCGGCTCCGGGCGCGGGTTAATCTCCATCTGCGCCGCCGGCGGCCAGGGGGTGACCGCCGTCTTGTCGCGCTGAGCGCGGCTCCGGCCAATATCTTGGGGACATGACCGTCCAGCCCACGATGCTGCGCCCGGCATCGCCGCGCCCCGCCTGGCAGGTGGTCCTCGGCCTGCTGCTACCGCTGCCCGCCCTGGTCGTGCTGGTCACCAGCTACGTCGAGCCGGCGATCTGGACCATCCGCACGTCGTTCGAGCGCTTCTCCGGCATCCGCATGGTCACCGGACGGGACTCCGCCGGCGAGTCGGTGGGCTTCGACAACTACGGGAAGGCGTTCGACGACGGGCTGGGCGGTGCGCTGGCGTATGCGCTCGGCCTGGCCGTCGTACCGCTGCTGGTCGTGCTGTTGCTCGCGCCCGCGCTGGCGTGGGCGGCGCACCGGGCCGGGCGGGCGGCGCGCTGGACCACCCGCGGCGCGCTCGTGCTCCCGCTGGCCCTGTTCTCACCGTTCGGCATCGCGATGGCGGCCTGGTTCGCGCAGCGCTCGCAGCATTGGGGGTACTGGCTGGGCACCTTCGGCGCGTTCGCCGCCGTCGCCGCGCTCGCCTACCTGGCCGCGCTGCGCACCCGCCGCAGCCCCTGGCCCGGCGTGCTCATCGTCGGGGGCCTGGCGTTCCTGGCGGTCTTCGCCGTCGCGCTGCAGGAGTTCACCTTCGCCTGGGTGTTCCAGTTCCCGGCCGGCCAAGGTGTCACTCCGGAGCAACAGGCCTTCGACGTCACCTTCCGGACCTTCAACTTCAACGTCGGCGCCGCCATCTCCACCGTCGTGCTGGTACCGCTGATGGTGCTCGGCCTGCTCGCCACGCTGCTCGTGATCCTGACCGGCCTTCGCCTGCAGGTGACCGAGGCCGGAGCCGGCGTCCCGCGGCCCGGGTCGCGCACCGTGGCGCTGGCCGTCGGCGGCGTCCTCCTGGTCGTGTTCCTCGTGATCACCGCCGCCGGGCTCTGGCCGTGGCTGAGCAACCTCGCAGGTGGCTCCCCGCAGGGGGCGCCCGGCACGTTCGTGAACACGTGGATCCCGCCCCTGATCTCCACGGTTGTCGGCGTCACGCTCGCGGCGGTGGCCGCCTTCGGCATCAGCGGCCTGCGCCCGCTCGGCCGGCACAGCGAGTGGCTGCTGGCGCCGTTCGGGCTCTTCCTGTTCGTCGGCAGCGCGCCGCTGGCCATCCGGGCCTACGCGGCGGGCAGCACCGCCGGGCGCCTCGACTCCTTCCTGGCCCTCGTGCCGCCGTCCCGCCTGACGATCCCGGCGTTGCTCCTTCTCGCGCTGTTCTTCCGCGGGCAGGCGGTACGGCGCGAGACGCTGCTGCAGGAGAACCGGCCGGCCTCGTGGTGGTCGATCGTCCTGCCCGTGCTGCCGATGCTCGGCCTGGTGTACCTCGCCACGTGGGTGGTGCAGGCCCAGGACCTCGTCTGGCCCCTGATCACCTCCACGGGCGACCACCCGACCGCGCAGTACGTGGTGGCGCAGGCGAGGCAGTACCTCGATCAGCACCACGCCGGCTACGACCAGCTCCTGCCCATCCCGATCATCATCCTGCTGCTGCTCGCGGGGGTCGCGGCGCAGCTGCTGTACCTCGACCGTGTCGCGCTGCACGCCGGGCTCCCCGAGCGCGACCACCCGCCCCGCACCTAGGCACAATGGGAACGTGACCAAGACCCGCATTCCCGACGTGCTCGCCGCCCGCTACGCCTCGCCCGAGCTGGTGGCCATCTGGTCGCCCGAGGAGAAGGTGCGCCTCGAGCGGCGGCTGTGGCTGGCGGTGCTCAAGGCACAGCGCGACCTCGGCGTGGCGGTGCCCGACGGGGTCGTGGAGGCCTACGAGCGGGTCGTCGACGACGTCGACCTCGTCTCGATCGCCGAGCGGGAGCGGATCACCCGCCACGACGTGAAGGCCCGCATCGAGGAGTTCTCGGAGCTGGCCGGGCACGAGCAGATCCACAAGGGGATGACCTCGCGCGACCTCACCGAGAACGTCGAGCAGCTGCAGATCCGCCTGTCGCTGGAGCTCGTGCGGGATCGGATGGTGGCCGCGCTCGCCCGGCTGGCCGCGCGCGCGAAGCAGCACGAGGACCTCGTGATGGTCGGGCGCTCGCACAACGTCCCGGCGCAGGCCACCACCCTCGGCAAGCGGTTCGCCAGCGCCGCCGAGGAGCTGCTCGTGGGGTACCGCCGGATCGAAAACCTCCTCGAGCGCTATCCGCTGCGCGGGATCAAGGGCCCGGTCGGCACCTCCGCCGACCAGCTCGACCTCTTCGGGGGAGACGCGGAGAAGGTCGCGGAGCTGGAGCGGCGCGTCGCCGAGCACCTGGGCTTCCGGCGGGTGCTGACGAGCGTCGGCCAGGTGTACCCCCGCTCGCTGGACTTCGACGTGGTCTCCGCCCTGGCCCAGGCCGTCGCCGGCCCGTCGAGCCTGGCCACCACCATCCGCCTCATGGCCGGCTACGAGCTGGCCACCGAGGGGTTCAAGCCCGGTCAGGTGGGCTCCTCGGCGATGCCGCACAAGATGAACACGCGCTCCTGCGAGCGGGTCAACGGCCTCGCCGTGGTCGTGCGCGGCTACCTGTCCATGGTCGGCGAGCTCGCCGGCGACCAGTGGAACGAGGGCGACGTGTCGTGCTCGGTCGTGCGCCGGGTGGCGCTGCCGGACGCGTTCTTCGCCGTCGACGGGCTGTTCGCCACATTCCTCACCGTTCTGGACGAGTTCGGGGCATACCCGGCGGTCGTCGCCCGCGAGCTGGACCGCTACCTGCCGTTCCTGGCCACCACCCGGGTGCTCGTCGCCGCCGTCGGGCGCGGCGTCGGCCGTGAGGATGCTCACGAAGCGATCAAGGGGCACGCCATCGCCGTGGCGCTCGCCATGCGCGAAAAGGGCATCCAGGACAACGACCTCCTGCAGCGGCTGGCCGCCGACGAGCGCCTGAAGCTGTCCCAGCCGGAGGTGGATGCGCTGGTCGCGGATCCCTCGGCCTTTGTCGGGGCCGCATCGTCGCAGGTCACGGCGGTGGTGGAGGAGATCGCCGCCGTCGTCGCGGCGCATCCGCAGGCCGGCGCGTACGTCCCGCCGCCCATCCTCTGACGCCGATCTTGGTTCCGGCGGGTACCGCTAAGATGCGTGTCGGGCGATGTAACTCGGGCAACGCCGGTGAACTGCGGCGTTGCCCCGCCCGGTAGGCTCGTGTCGCTCGCCCTCGAGCGCCCGACTAACGTCAGGAGTGCCCCGTGGCCCGCGTCGTGGTGGACGTCATGCTCAAACCGGAGATCCTGGACCCGCAGGGTCAGGCCGTCGCGAACGCGCTGCCGCGCCTCGGCGTGGTCGACGTCGCGTCGGTGCGCATCGGCAAGCGCATCGAGATCGAGTTCGAGGGCGCCGCCGACCTCGAGCGGGCCCGCGAGATTGCCGACAAGCTGCTTGCCAACCCGGTGATCGAGGACTTCACCATGCGGATCGAGGAGCGGCCGGAGGTCGAGGAGCAGTGACCGCCCGCATTGGTGTCGTCACGTTCCCCGGTTCGCTCGACGACCGCGACGCTGCCCGGGCCGTGCACCTCGCCGGAGCCGCCGCCATCCCGCTGTGGCACGCCGACGCAGAGCTCTACGGCGTCGACGCCGTCATCCTGCCCGGTGGCTTCTCCTACGGTGACTACCTGCGCGCCGGCGCCATCGCCCGGTTCTCCGCCGTCATGGAGTCCATCGTGCGGGCGGCCGGCGACGGGCTGCCGGTCCTCGGCATCTGCAACGGCTTCCAGGTGCTCTGCGAGGCCCACCTGCTCCCCGGTGCGCTCACCCGCAACCAGCACCTGCACTTCCGCAACCGCGACCAGGGCCTGCGCATCGAGAACAACGCCACCGCCTGGACCGTCGGCTTCTCGCCGCGGCAGGAGGTCGTGATCCCGGTCAAGAACGGCGAAGGCTGCTACATGGCCGACGCCCGGACGCTCGACGAGCTCGAGGCCGAGGGCCGGGTCGTCGCGCGGTACATCCGCGGAAACCCGAACGGTTCGCTGCACGACATCGCGGCGATCAGCAACGCAGCTGGCAACGTCGTCGGGATCATGCCCCACCCGGAGCATGCCGTCGAGGTGCTCACCGGCCCGTCCATCGACGGCCTGGGCATCTTCACGTCCGTGCTCGCACATCTTGGAGCGCGTGTATGACCGAGGGGACTTTCGACACCGTCGAGCAGGCCGCCAAGACGCCCGACGAGGAGCAGCCCTACGAGGAGCTGGGCCTGCGCGAGGACGAGTACCAGCGGATCCGCCAGATCCTGGGCCGCCGTCCGACCACGTCGGAGCTGGCCATGTACTCGATCATGTGGAGCGAGCACTGCTCGTACAAGAGCAGCAAGGTCCACCTGCGCCAGTTCAGCGAGAAGGCGCCCAAGTCCGACCTCATGCTCGCCGGCATCGGCGAGAACGCGGGCGTGATCCGGATCTCCGACGAGATCGCCGTCACGTTCAAGGTGGAGTCGCACAACCACCCGAGCTTCGTCGAGCCCTACCAGGGCGCCGCGACCGGCGTCGGCGGCATCGTCCGCGACATCCTCGCCATGGGCGCCCGCCCGGTCGCCGTCATGGACCCGCTGCGCTTCGGCGCCGCCGACCACGAGGACACCAAGCGCGTCCTGCCCGGCGTCGTCGCCGGCGTCGGCGGCTACGGCAACTGCCTCGGCCTGCCCAACATCGGCGGCGAGGTCGTCTTCGACCCGTGCTACCAGGGCAACCCGCTCGTCAACGCGCTCTGCGTCGGCGTCCTGCCGGTCAACCGCCTGCAGAACAAGGAGGCGCACGGCCCCGGCAACGTGGTCGTCCTCCTCGGCGCCAAGACCGGCCGCGACGGCATCGGCGGCGTCTCCGTCCTGGCCAGCGCGACCTTCGACAGCGACGGCCCGGCCCGCCGCCCGTCGGTGCAGGTCGGCGACCCGTTCATCGAGAAGCTGCTCATCGAGAGCTGCCTCGAGCTGTACGAGCGGGACCTCATCGTCGGCGTCCAGGACCTCGGCGGCGCGGGCCTGACCTGCGCGCTCACCGAGACCAGCGCCGCCGCCGGCACCGGCATGGACGTCAACCTCAACCTGGTGCCGCTGCGCGAGGCCTCGATGGACCCGCAGGAGGTCCTGGCCAGCGAGTCGCAGGAGCGCATGCTGCTCATCGTCGACCCGGAGAAGCTCGAGGAGGTCCTGGGCGTCGCCGAGCGCTGGGGCGTCATCGCCACCGCCATCGGCCGCGTCACCGACACCGCCCGCCTGGTCATCAGCTGGCACGGCGAGGTCGTCGTGGACGTGCCGCCGGGCTCGCTGGCCGACGACGGCCCGGTGTACGCCCGCCCGATGCGCGAGCCGGCCGACCTGATCCTGCTGCAGGCCGACCGCGCCGAGACCCTGCCCCGCCCGCGCTCCGGCGTCGAGCTGCGCGAGACGGTCCTGCGCCTCGCGGCCAGCCCGAACCTGTGCGACAAGAGCTGGGTCACCGAGCAGTACGACCGCTACGTCCAGGGCAACACCATCCTGGCCCAGCCGGAGAACTCCGGCGTCGTGCGCATCGACGAGCAGACCGGCCTCGGCGTCGCCCTCTCCGTGGACGGCAACGCCCGCTACGCCCGCCTGGACCCGTACAACGGCGCCAAGCTCGCTCTGGCCGAGGCCTACCGCAACGTGGCCACCGCCGGCGCCACCCCGCTGGCCGTCACCAACTGCCTCAACTTCGGCTCCCCCGAGGACCCGCAGGTCATGTGGCAGTTCGCCGAGGCCGTCCGCGGCCTGGCCGACGGCTGCGCGGAGCTCGGCATTCCGGTCACCGGCGGCAACGTCAGCTTCTACAACCAGACCGGCCCGCAGGCGATCCACCCGACCCCGGTCGTCGGCGTCCTGGGCATCATGGCCAACGTCGGCAGCCGGGTCCCCATGGGCTTCGGCGGCGACAGCGACCTGATCATGCTGCTCGGCGAGACCTCCGACGAGCTGTCGGGTTCGGAATGGGCCTGGGTCACCCACGAGCACCTGGGCGGCCTCCCCCCGCGGGTCAACCTGACCCGCGAGCGCATCCTGGCGTCGGTCCTGACCGAGGCCGGCGAGCGCGGCCACCTCTCCTCGGCCCACGACCTCTCCGACGGCGGCCTGGCGCAGGCCCTGGTCGAGGCGACGCTGCGCTACGACTGCGGCGCCAACATCACCCTGCCGGAGGACATGAACGCGTTCGTGGCCCTCTTCTCGGAGTCCACGGCCCGAGCCTTGGTGTCCGTCCCGCGGGGCCACGAGAAGGCGTTCACCGCCCTCTGCGCCCAGCACGGCCTCCCGGTGACGGTGATCGGCTCGGTCGACGGCCGCAGCCGCGCGCTGGACGTCCGCGGCCAGTTCACGATCTCGCTCGACGAGCTCCGCTCGGCCTGGACCGGCACGCTGCCGTCGCTGTTCGGCGAGGTCTCGACGGAGGCCCCGGCGTACCTGACCCCGAACGAGCCCCGGGTTGATCTGGACGAACCGTCCGGTTCTCAGGGTTCTCAGTCGACCTTCTTCGAGCCGGTGGACGCCCCGGAGGTTCCGCACGCCCCGCTAGACGACTCCGAAGCCTGATCACCCGTGGGAGAGGGCGTCTACAGCCAGCCCGGCTCCGGCGCTCGATTCGACTGGGGCCCAGCAGGCGCGGCGGAACTGTCCCGCGTCTGCTCGGTCCTGGTGGTCGTCGACGTGCTGTCGTTCTCGACCGCCGTCGACGTCGCGGTGGGCCGCGGCATCCGCGTGCACCCGTTCCCGTGGAGCGACCAGGCCCGCGCCTACGCCAACCGCCTCGGCGCCGCCGTGGCGGTCGGCCGGCGCCAGGTGAGCGCGGACCAGCCGTGGAGCCTCTCCCCGGCCACCCTGCAGTCGGCTCCGCTGGTCGACCAGCTCGTCCTGCCTTCCCCGAACGGCGCCACCATCTGCTCGGCCGCCGCCTCAACGGGCGTCCCCGTGGTCGCCGCCTGCCTGCGCAACGCCCCCGCCGTCGCCCGCTGGCTCCACAACCACGGCCACGGCACCCCCACCAGCGCCGTCGGCGTCGTGGCGGCGGGCGAGCTCTGGCCCGACGGCACCCTCCGCCCGTGCGTGGAGGACCTGCTGGGCGCAGCCGCGGTACTGGACGGCCTGTCAATGCTCGGCGCCCCACTGTCGGTCGAGGCCGCCGTGTCCCTGGCTGCCCTGGCCGCGGTCCGCAACGTGGCGGCGGCCGTCCGCCGGTGCGTGAGCGGCCAGGAGCTGATCCAGCGCGGCTTCGCCGAGGACGTCCGCATTGCGGTGCAGTCCGGCGTCTCCCACACCGTCCCGGTCATGACCGACGGCGTCTCCTTCACCGCCGCCTGACGCTGAGCAGCGTGCTCAACAGCGAGGCTCGCGGCGCCGGCACCTTCGCCGGCCGCCGCGCACCCGTCGAGGGCGCGAGATCCTGCGTGAACACCGCGCGGCACGGCAGCACCCGCTCATGCAGGTCCCCGACCTGATCGCGGACCCGAATCCGGATGTCGAGGATGCGAAACGCCTTGAGGGTGTCCTGCGTCAGCAGCGCAAGAAACAGGTGCCGATCCTGCAGTGAGCGCCCCGGCTGCAACGGAAACCCGGGACGTACGTAGGCGAAGTGGAATGAGCTGTTGTGCCGGTGCCCGCGCTCCTCGAGAAGCAGGTGCAACCGGCTGTGCGTGATCCACCCGCTGTGCCCCTGCTGATCGGCGAACGCAATCCTGTACTCCAACGAGTCGACCACCGCCACTCCGTGCCCGCCGTTGAAGACGTCAATCACCAACAGCCCTTCCCGCTCAATGGGCAGCGGTATCTCAAACCCGGCCGGCGGCGGCATCAGCGTCCACCCGAGCATCGGCCGAACGGTCTCCGCGTACTGCATGCGCGTCAGCAGCGCCACCACGAGCACCGTGAAAATGGTGGCAACGGCTTCGAAGTCGAGCAGCTGCAGCCGCCACGGCCAGTGCTGAACGACGTTTTCCGGGAGATTCTGCCGCACCATGTCCCAAACCAGCACCACGAATGCGACGCAGGCTCCGATGATGGGTGCGGCGAAGAACATCTTCCGCCGGGCCACGACCCGCTGAATCGCCGAGTCGATCTCCTCGACCTCGAGCCCTTCCCCCGCATCGTCCATGGACCCATTTTGATGCCTCAGGGATTTGCGCGGGGCCGCTACGGTACGCCCATGCCCCGCGTCCCCTTCTCCCCACGCCTGGTCATCCTGCTCACCTCCGTGGGCCCGGCGCTGTTCGTGGCGGGATTCGGCTTGCACACCCCGGACGCCTGGATCATGGCCGTGGTCGGCGGCACCCTGACCTGCGCGGGCATCGCGTACATCTGGCTGACGCGCCCACATTCGCGGGCACGGTGGATGCGCGCCTGGTTCGCCGGCCAGTGGGGCTACCGGTCGTCGGCGGGTCGCGCTTCGGACGGCCGCGACGAGGCCGAGGACGAGCCACGCGGACTTCCACGCCAGCGGCCCTTACGTCGCACCGGAATGTCCCGCCGCCTCCGCCGCCGCAAGCGCTAACCCGTTTCGGGCCTGCCACGCATCCACGGGATGCGCTCGATCATGCGTTTTCGACCCTTCCACGGGCCGCCTTTTCATGATCGCGGAGACAAAATGCCGGGCGACCTCGCGGTGCCCGCTTCCCGGCGGGCGTTCGGAGAGGTCTTTGGCGGAGGGCGTGGGATTCGAACCCACGGAGACGCGGAACGCCTCACCGGTTTTCAAGACCGGCGCCATCGGCCACTAGGCGAGCCCTCCTGAGGAACGACGCTAAGTGTGCCAGATGACCTCGGCGCTGGGCTCGTCACCCACGTGAGTGAGCACGTTCGGGGGTCGCCGGCAAGCGGGAAGCACCGCTGGGACCACCGGTCGTGGCGACCATTCCGGGACGGGCGATGATGGACCCGTGCGTGCGATCACGATCGAGCAGCCAGGTGGACCCGAGGCGCTGCAGTGGACCGAGGTGCCGGAGCCGAGCGCCGGCGCCGGCCAGGTGCTGATCGAGGTGGTGGCGGCCGGGGTGAACCGGGCCGACGCGCTGCAGCGGCAGGGACACTATCCGCCGCCGATCGACGCGCCGCCGTACCCAGGACTCGAGGTCTCCGGGCGCATCAAGGCGCTGGGGGAAGGTGTGCACGGCTGGCACGTCGGGCAGGAGGTCTGCGCGCTGCTCGGCGGTGGCGGGTACGCAGAGCTCGCCGTCGCCCCCGTCGGTCAGCTGCTGCCGGTCCCGAAGGGCGTCGACCTGGTGGACGCGGCCGGACTGCCCGAGGTCGCGGCGACCGTCTTCTCCAACGTGGTGGACCTCGCGCGGCTCAAGCCGGGGGAGACGCTGCTGGTGCACGGCGGCGGCAGCGGCATCGGCACGTTCGCGGTACAACTGGGCAAGGCCTTGGGCGCGACCGTCGTTGCAACAGCGCGCGCCGCCAAGCGGGAACGGCTGATCGAGCTCGGCGCGGACCGGGTCATCGACTACGCGTCGGAAGACTTCAGCGAGACGACCCACGCCGACGTCATTCTCGACATCATGGGCGGCTCCTATCTGGCGCAGAACATCGACGCGCTCAACGCCGGCGGGCGACTGGTGGTCATCGGCCTGCAGGGCGGGCGGCGCGGCGAGCTGGACATGGGGCAGCTGCTGATGAAGCGGGCCCTGGTCGCTGGCACGACGCTGCGAGCCCGGTCGGCGGCGGAGAAGGCGGCGATCGTACGCGGGGTGCGCGAGGAGGTCTGGCCGCTGCTCGAGGAGGGCAAAGTCAGGCCGGTGACGCATGCGCGCTTCTCGATGGCGGACGCCGCGGGGGCGCACCGGCTACTGGAGTCCAACGAGCACTTCGGGAAGATCCTGCTGACCACTACGGCCGGGTGAGGATGACCGGGCCGGGGCCCTTGGTGGCCAGGCGGTCGTCGGTGTTGACGAGCCCGCAGGTCTTGAGCGACAGGCAGCCGCAGCCGATGCATCCCGTGAGGGTGTCGCGGAGGCGCTCGAGCAGCTCGATCTGCTCGTCGAGGTGGCTGCGCCAGCCGGCGGAGAGCCGGGCCCAGTCCGCCTTGGTGGGCGTGCGGTTGGCCGGCAGGGAGGCGAGTGCCTCCTTGATGGTTTCCAGCGGTACGCCGACCTGCGCGGAGATGCGGATGAAGGCGACCCGGCGCAGCTCGGTGCGGTCGTAGCGGCGCTGATTGCCGCCGGTACGCGTGGATCGGATCAGGCCGAGCTTCTCGTAGAAACGCAGCGCCGAAGGGGCGACCCCGCTGCGCGCCGAAAGCTCGCCGATGGTCAGACGGGACGTCTCGGCTTGCGGACGCGTTCGCGGGACAGAATCCACAGCGCCTCGACGCCGTCCTTCCACGTGATCTTCTTGCCCTCTTCGCGGGTCCGTGCCCGGTAGGAGATCGGCACCTCGTACGGCCGGTGGCGGTTGCGCAGCAGCTTGCCGGTCACCTCGGCCTCCATGCCGAAGCCCGCCGAGCGCACCTGCAGCGAACGGTACAGCGAGATCGGCATGAGCTTGAAGCAGGTCTCGAGGTCGCCCAGGTAGCAGTTGAACAGCATGTTGGCCGCGGTCGTGACGGCCTTGTTGCCCATGACGTACCAGAACGAGAACGAGCTGTGGCTGCCGAACGTGCGGTTGCCGTAGACCACCGTGGCTCGGCCGTCCAGCACCGGCTCGAGCAGCGTCGGGATGTCCTGCGGGTCGTACTCGAGGTCGGCGTCCAGGATGACCATGTAGTCCCCGGTCGCGTGCTCGACCGCCGTGCGGATCGCCGCACCCTTGCCCTTGTTGCGCGGGTGGATGACCACGCGAAGCCGGTCGTCGTGCAGCCCGCCGAGAATCTCGGCCGTGCGGTCACGGCTGCCGTCGTCGACGATCACGAGCTCGATCTCCGTCGGGTAGTTCACGTCGAGCGCCTGCTTCACGGCGTCGGCGACGCGTTCTTCCTCGTTGTAGACCGGCATCAGGATCGACAGCTTCATCATGATCTCCGGGGGTTTCGGCTGGACCATCAGATTAGCTCCCCGTATCCCGGGCGTGTGATGGCCCCGTCGGGGGTTGTGCTGCTCGTACGGTGTGTCGTATGACGAACACTCCCGCAACGCTGGAACAACTGGGCGACGAACAGTATCTCCTGGTGACCACATTTCGCCGGGACGGAACGCCCGTACCCACGCCTGTTTGGGCCGCGCGCGACGGCGAGGCGTTGATGGTGTGGACCGTGGGTGATTCCGGCAAGGTCAAGCGGATCCGCCGCGACGGCGCGATCACCGTCGCGCCCTGCACGGTTCGCGGCCGCCCGAAGGCCGATCCGGTCCCCGCAATCGCGACCCTGCTCGGCCCGGAGGGCGGCGTTGAGGCCCGCGAGCTGATCAAGAAGAAGTACGGCCTGAGGGGCCGCCTGTTCGTCTGGGCGAGCGTCCGTCGCCGCGGCGCCGACGCCACGATCGGCATTCGCATCACGTTGGTGTGAACAGTTTCCCCCAAACAAAGCTACGGATCCACAAACAAAGCTACGGATTCCCCAAACCCCAAACAAAGCAACGCGCTCGGATCACCGGGGGGTGACGATCCGAGCGCGTTGCGGAAAGAAGCTTGTCGTTTGGCGCAGGAGGGTGACGCGGGGTACTGTCGGCGTCAGTCGCCCTGTCGTTGCTGGGGAATTTGGCCCTGGAGCAGGGCCCGCACCTCGGACTCACGGTAGCGTCGGTGACCGCCGAGCGTGCGAATAGCGCTCAGCTTGCCCGCCTTCGCCCAACGGGTGACGGTCTTCGGGTCGACGCGGAACATCGACGCGACCTCAGCCGGCGTTAGCAACGGCTCAGGCTCATGCGTGCGAGATGGCATCGGTCACTCCTCCACAGGTACCCAGGAACGTCGGACGGGGTCCCGCCGGCCGACGCGTTTCCTATGGTCCGGCTAGTCCCCGATGTCCGACATGGGCCGAACGGCTGAAGGTCCCTGTATGGACGGATGATGAATAAGTGAATTTTCCCATTTTGACGGTGCAAAATGGGATAAAAGGTGACCGATAACGACGGAGGGTGAGTGGTCAACCACGAATCTAGCTCACCCTCCGGGGTGACGGGTAGATCACAAACCTAGCCCATTTAGGCATAACGGACACCCTTCGGGTGTGAGTCGGTTGCGGAGGGTGACGCCCGATCGGGTGGGTGACGAACCGGGCATTTAGCTTCATCATTTTCATGGCTCGGGTCCGTTCAACTTGCGACCGTTGTTCCCACCAGACACCGGTCGGCGCTGGCGCGCCTCCCTGCCACCTCCGCGGTGCCAAGGGCACACGGCCTCCGGCCGCGATCAACCCGAACGTCGAGAAACTTTCGCCTCGGGTATCGCCGATTCCGGCTCTTTCGGGTACGCCCTCAATGGCGACCCCGTTCGACGGCGCCGACTCCTATCTCTCGAGCACGGCCGTCTTTCCGGACGCGTTTTGTCGGTCCGCGGGCGCGACTTTGTGCCCCTCGCCCTCGGGGGGCATGTCAATACGGGCCTCGCCCCTCCGGGGGAGTGTCGAATGCGGGCCTCGTCCTGGGCGGCAAATCGCGCGCGACCCCTGCCTACTCGTGCCGACGCCGGCCCCAGTGCGTAGCACCAACCCCGCGGCGAACGCACATACTGCGAACTCGCACGATCCCCGCGCAACCCACAAAAATACGAAATGTCGGATAAGTCGTGGCGCGCCAGCGCCCGACTTATCCGACCGAACCACCCGACGGGCTCAGTTGCACCGCTCCAGCAACTGCACATCCCGCCACCGGTCGACGAGCCGCTCGTAGACCTCGGTAGCCGCGTCCGCATCCCCGCGGGCGACGTTCGACAGCCCCGTCGCGACCAACCCGGGCGAGTCGTCGGTGGCGAGCGCATCGTCCGACATGAGGTTGACCAGCCCGCCGTAGTCGAGCTCCACGATCGACCGCGAGTGGAACTCCTCCAGCCACCGCGCCGTCTCCTCCACGGCCACCGTGATCGGCGCGTCCCCTATCGCCCGCCGCAGGACCGCATAGGCGCGGTGCGCCCGCCGGCGGGCCTTCGAGATCTCCGTGCGGTAGCGCAGGACCCGGCGGCCGGCCCGGAGCGACAGCTCGCGCTCCTCCAGATCGACGAAGACGAACCAGCGAAGCGGCACACCCCAGGTTGCCACCTGCTCGTGCACGCGCGGCAGGCCTCTTTCCAGCACGTGGTCGCCGCTGCGCCAGTCGTCGACGATGGTCTGGGCCAGGCCGGCGAGCACCGGGGGTACAAACGCGTCGGCAATCACGCTGGGAACGCCGTCGCGCGCCGTCAGTGCCGCCTCGGCGACCCGGATGCGCAGGTTCCACGGGCAGACGAGCAGCGTGTCGTCGGCCTCCAGGACATAGGCCTCGTCGGGCAGGGCCGGCAGGCGGGTCCAGCCCGCGCCGAGGGCCTCGAGCACGGCGGTGCGCTGGCGGCCGGGGCCGTCCGAGAGCGCCACCGCGCGGCCCTCCTTGACGTAGCGGCGCCAGTACAACTGGTCGTCCCGGTCGAAGGCGGCCAGCGGCTCGTACACCCGAAGGTATGACGCGAAGAGCGACGGCACGGCCCGATCGTCGCACGAAACCGGCGCGCGACGCGAAGGCGGCGTCGACCCTCTTGCGACGTGTCGGCGTTAGGGTCAGATCACCGCACTCCACGTACGGCGCCGTCTCACGAGGACGGGCCGGCTTACGCCTCCGGGAGCATCGATGGGTGTCTTCAGCACCAATCACGAACAGGTCGTGTTCTGTCACGATCCGCAGTCCGGCCTGCGGGCCATCATCGCCGTGTACTCGACGGCCCTCGGGCCCTCGCTCGGCGGCACGCGCTTCTACCCCTATGCCTCCGAGGAGGAGGCGCTGCACGACGTGCTCGAGCTGTCGCGCGGCATGGCCTACAAGAACGCGCTCGCCGGCCTCGACCTCGGCGGCGGCAAGGCGGTCATCTGGGGCGACCCGGACAAGGACAAGAGCGAGCCGCTCCTGCGCGCCTACGGCCGCTTCGTGCAGTCGCTCGGCGGTCGTTACTACACCGCCTGCGACGTCGGCACCTACGTGCAGGACATGGACATCGTGGCCAAGGAGACGCGGTACGTCACCGGCCGCTCCGAGTCGCACGGCGGCGCCGGCGACTCGTCGGTGCTGACCGCCTACGGCGTTTTCCAGGGCATGCGGGCCGCGGCCGAGCACCGCTGGGGCACCCCGTCGCTCGCCGGGCGCCGGGTCGGCATCGCGGGCCTCGGCAAGGTCGGCAAGCACCTGACCCGCCACCTGCTCGAGGACGGCGCGTCCGTGGTCGCCACCGACGTCTCCGAGCGCGCCCGTGACTGGGCCAGCATGAACTACCCCCAGGTCGACCTCGTCGACAGCAACGAGGAGCTCGTCGCCGCGGCGATCGA
Organism: Dactylosporangium darangshiense; assembly: GCF_039537565.1. Classification (NCBI taxonomy): domain Bacteria; kingdom Bacillati; phylum Actinomycetota; class Actinomycetes; order Micromonosporales; family Micromonosporaceae; genus Dactylosporangium; species Dactylosporangium darangshiense. Next base: position 19,683 of record NZ_BAABAT010000036.1, on the reverse strand, counting down.
CGTCTACGCACCCTGCGCGCTGGGCGGTGCGCTCAACGACGAGACGGTCCCGGTCCTGCAGGCCAAGATCGTCGCGGGCGCGGCCAACAACCAGCTGGCTCACCCCGGCATCGAGAAGCTCCTGGCCGAGCGCGATGTGCTCTATGCGCCCGACTACGTGGTCAACTCGGGCGGGGTCATCCAGGTGGCCGACGAGATCGAGGGCTTCAACTTCGCCCGCGCGAAGGACCGTGCGGGGCGGATCTACGACACCACCAAGCAGATTCTGCAGGTCGCGGACGCCGAGGGCGTCCCGCCGGCGCTCGCCGCGGATCGCCTCGCCGAACGGCGGATGGCCGAGGTGGGTCGGCTACGTACCATCTTGGTGTAGACATGCACGGGGGCTCCACGCGGGCGTGACGACCTGCTGACGACGGTGGTGCTTACCCGACCGGTCCGGTCGGGTAAGCAACGCCACCGAAATGGTCGGTAGGGGCGAGATGCCGAAAGGTGCCCGCGACATGTACCGTAAGAGCCACGAGAGATGCCTGACGTTGTCGGGGCCTGCCGGTAATGGCTGCCCCGTAATTCTGTGCGAGGGGGTCGAGCCATGGGGCGCGGCCGTGCGAAGGCCAAGCAGACTAGGGTGGCCAGGGAGTTGAAATATCACTCGCCTAACACCGACCTCGAAGCGTTGCAACGAGAGCTCGCGGCGGGCAGCCCTAAGTCACGCGACGACTACGCCGAGTATGACGGAGTCGACGACGAGGCTGACGACGAGGACGACGATAACGACGACCCCTCTAGCGACAGTGATTGGCGCTCACGGGGTCGTTGACCATCGGTCAACCCGGCTCACGGGCACGTGGACATCCACGTGCCCGAGTCGTGTCCACAGCACCCGCACGGATGCCGTTCTCTCGACGGCGGGCCATGCGGGTGTCTCGGCGTAGCCATCGCCCCGGGACGTTCCCACACGTCCCGGGGCGATTGAGGCCTGCCTGAACAACGGGCAATGGCCGTGGCCCGATCCGAGACGGTTCGCTACTGACGAACCGACGCGGACCGGGCGGCCGCTACAACGGGCGGAGCAACCCTCAACGGGGACGGTTGTTCCAGTTGTAGAACGTCGGGATGTTCTCGAAGTGGTTCCAGGCGCAGACGGCGCTCGTGCCGTCCTGTCCGCTCGCCTCCGCGCGGGCGGCCCTTGCCGCGGCAGCCTCCTCGAGCAATACACGAAGACCTTGCGCGGTCTCGTGCACCCGCTCCGTGACCGGGTCAGCGTGCTCCGGCATGGTCCAGTACTCCCTCCAGAAGGCGAATCTTGCTGTTCCGGCAGTGGTTCGTCTCGGTGCCGTCGAACCTGCCGTGCTCGAAGTAGCGGTTTGCCGCGTGCGCGCCGCCGCAGAACCCGAAGTACGGGCAGCTGGTGCGGCACGCCTCGACGCCCCGCAGGTACTCCGGCACCCAGGCGGCCGAGCCGGCCGCGCCGGCCAGGATCGTCGAGAGCGGGGTGTGCAGGACGTTGCCGGAGGAGAAGTCGCCGTAGCGCGCGTCGGTGAACCCGGCGAGCTCCGGGGAGAGCAGGAACACCCGCCCGTCCGCGGCGATGGTCGGGATCGGGTCGAGCGCGGCCGGGAGGATGCCGTCGGCCGTGCCGGCGAGCACCGCCCCGACGTACCGCAGCGTCCACTCGATCTCGCGCACGTGGATGCGCGGGTCGAGCCGCCACGCGGCCACCAGTTCCGCCCAGAACGTCCGCACGGCGTCGTCGGCGAAGTCGTTGGCGCGGGCGTTGACGCCCTCCTGCTCCTCGATGTTGATCCCGAGGACGTCGCAGCCGAGGCCGAGGAAGTACTCGTACAGCCGGGCCGCCAGCCCCGGCCGGGGCTGGGACACCACGCAGAGTGCCGAGAAGGGCACGCCGTGGCGCTGTAGCGCTTCGATGCCGTGCATGATCTGGCTGTACGCCGAAGCCCCCGCCCGGTTCACCCGCTCCCCGTTGAGGTCCTCCGGGCCGTCGACGCTCACGCTCACCCGGACTGCGCGCTCGGCGAAGAACTCGCACCAGGCGTCGTCGATCAGGGTGGCGTTGGTCTGCACATGGTGCTCGACGCCCTCGAACGGCGCCATCAGCTCGGCGAGGGCGGCCCGGCCGGCCGCGAGGGGCTCACCGCCGTGCCAGACGACCGAGAAGCGCTCGTCGGCCGCCGCCCAGGGGTTGACCGAGGCGGCGACGGCCGCGGCCACGGCGGGGCTCATGCGGTCGTTGCGCGCCCGAAAGGGAAGGTAACAATACGTGCAGTCAAGGTTGCACAACGTCGTGGGCTGCAGCACGACATAGCCGGGGTTGGGCGAGATGCCCCGCATGCCGCTCCACGACACCGCCCCATCCTCCTTTTGGGTGTAGGGACGTGTCGCTTCAGCCTAGGTCCAACCCTGCGTCGCGGTAAGCCCCGGTTGATGGGATACGCGGGCTTTTCTCCGTACCCGCGTATTCCGACAGCGTGCTCTGAGTACAGACGCGTTCGGGGGCGGCACCGGTTGCCACCGGTCGCCGCCCCCGTCAACGTCGTTGCGCCGCCGACCTCAGCCGCGGGTGTGCGAGCCGACCATCTGCACCGTGCCGGTGCCCTCGATGATCTCGCCCACCTGCCAGGCGTCCAGGCCGCGGCCGGCCAGGAAGGCCAGCGTGCGGTCGGCGTCCTCGGCGGAGACCACGGTCAGCATGCCGATGCCCATGTTGAAGGTGCTCTCCATCTCCGAGTCCTCGATGCGCCCCTTGGTGTGCACGAGCTCGAAGATCGGCTGCGGGCGCCAGGTCGCGCGGTCGACGACCGCGTCGACGTGCTCGGGCAGCACGCGGACCAGGTTGCCCGGGATGCCGCCGCCGGTGACGTGGGCGAACGCGTGGATGTCGGCCTCCTTGAGCAGGTCGAGGCAGTCCTTCGCGTAGATCCGGGTCGGGGTGAGCAGCTCCTCGCCGAGCGTGCGCTGCTTGCCGAACTCGTCGATGACGCTGTCCAGGCGCATCCGCCCGGCGCCGAGCAGCACGTGGCGGACGAGCGAGTAGCCGTTGGAGTGCAGGCCGGTGGAGCGCAGCGCGATGACCACGTCACCGACCTCGACCTTGTCGCGGCCGAGGATCGCGTCCTCCTCCACGACGCCGACGCCGGTGCCGGAGATGTCGTACTCGTCGGGGCGCATCACGCCCGGGTGCTCGGCGGTCTCGCCGCCCAGCAGCGCGCAGCCGGCGTAGCGGCACCCGTCGGCGATGCCGGCGCCGATCTCGGCGACCCGGTCCGGCACGACCTCGCCGCAGGCGATGTAGTCGAGCAGGAACAGCGGCTCGGCGCCGCACGCGACCAGGTCGTCGACGACCATGGCGACCAGGTCGATGCCGACCGTGTCGTGGATGCCCATGGCCTGCGCGATGGCGAGCTTCGTGCCCACGCCGTCGGTCGAGGAGGCGAGGATCGGGCTCTTGTACTTCTTGAGGTCGAGCCGGAACAGCCCGGCGAACCCGCCGATGTCGCCCATGACCTCAGGCCGGTGGGTCCGGTGCACCTTCTTGCGCAGCAGTTCGACGGCCTGCTCGCCGGCGTGGATCGAAACACCCGCGTCCGCGTAGGTCACGGTCTTGCGGCGACCCCGGCCGTTGCCGGCGGTCCACAGCTGCCGCTCGGGGGTGCTGCCCTGGCCGGTCTCGCCGGCCTTCTCGGCGCGCTCATCCACGTGCGTCACTTTCTCCCCTTTGATTGCCTCGCGGCGGCGGGCACCGCTGTATGTCTCGGGTGGTCGGTCACGGGCGCAGCAGTGCGCCGGAACCGCCGGGGCTGGGGGCGACGTTGAGCGCGCCACCCTCGGCCGTGTTCGGCGCGGCCCCCGCGGCGCGCGCGACACCTTCCAGAACGTGCTTGCCGATCACATTGTCGGCCGGTAGCTCGATCGGGTACTGCCCGTCGAAGCACGCGCTGCACAGCCGCGACGCGGGCTGCTCGGTCGCCGCGACCAGGCCGGCCAGCGAGACGTACCCGAGGGAGTCGGCGCCGATCGAGCGCCGGATGCCCTCCAGGTCGAGCCCGTTGGCCAGCAGCTCCGCGCGCGTGGCGAAGTCGATGCCGTAGAAGCACGGCCACTTCACCGGCGGCGAGGAGATCCGCACGTGCACCTCGATCGCGCCGGCCTCGCGCAGCATGCGCACGATCGCGCGCTGGGTGTTGCCGCGCACGATGGAGTCGTCGACGACGATGAGCCGCTTGCCGCGCACGTTGTCGCGCAGCGGGTTGAGCTTGAGCCGGATGCCCAGCTGACGGATGGTCTGGGACGGCTGGATGAAGGTGCGCCCGACGTAGGCGTTCTTGATCAGGCCGTGCCCGAACGGGATGCCGGACTCGGTCGCGTAGCCGATCGCGGCCGGGGTGCCCGACTCCGGCACCGGGATGACCAGGTCGGCGTCGACCGGGTGCTCGCGGGCCAGGGTGCGCCCGATGGCGACGCGGGCGGCGTGGACGTTGCGCCCCGAGATGGTGGTGTCGGGGCGGGCCAGGTAGACGTACTCGAACAGGCACCCCTTCGGCTCGGGCGTGCCGAACCGGCTGGAGCGCAGCCCGTGCTCGTCGATCGCAATGAGCTCGCCGGGCTCGATCTCCCGGACCACGCTGGCGCCGACGATGTCCAGCGCCGCGGTCTCGCTCGCCACGACCCAGCCGCGCTCGAGGCGGCCGAGCACGAGCGGGCGCACGCCGTTGACGTCGCGCGCCGCGTAGAGGGTGTCCTCGTCCATGAAGACGAAGCTGAACGCGCCGCGCAGGGTCGGCAGCACCTCGAGCGCGGCGGCCTCGACCGAGAGGTCGGGGCGCGCGGCGAGCAGGGCCGTCACCAGCGCGGTGTCGTTCGTGGAGTTGATCGCGGCGGGCTCCATCTCGGGCAGCTCGGCGACGCGGCGGGCCAGCTCAGCGGTGTTGACCAGGTTGCCGTTGTGCGCGAGAGCGATCGTGGTGCCCGCCCGGTCGTCCCCGGCCCGGGTCGAGCGCAGCGTCGGCTGCGCGTTCTCCCAGGTGGAGCCGCCGGTGGTCGAGTAGCGCGCGTGGCCGATCGCGATGTGGCCGCGCAGGCTCGCGAGCGTCGGCTCGTCGAAGACCTGCGACACCAGGCCGAGGTCCTTGTAGACCACCACACCGGATCCGTCGGACACTGCGATGCCGGCCGCTTCCTGACCACGGTGCTGCAGTGCATACAGCCCGTAGTAGGTCATCTTCGCGACCTCTTCGCCCGGCGCCCAGACGCCGAACACTCCGCACTTGTCCTGTGGACCTGGACGTTGGGGGTCGAGCTCGTGGCTCAACCGGCCATCGCCTCGGGGCACGTGCCGCTCCTGTCGTCGCAGTTGCCGGATGGCTTGTGAGGTGGCTGGAAGATGGCTTCAACGTGGACGCGGGCCGGAGAGGTGGTTTCGGCCGGCTGGCGTTCGACGCCTCGTCATGCAGGGTCGCCGTCGCGGAAACAGTGTACGCGAGGTTTCGGGCATAACGCAGAGCCACATTTCGCGTGCGATTCGTGAGCAGTCTGCCGCACGCGCTGCATGGTCACAAGGGTAGATAGGCCGATAAATCCGCCCGAACCCCGCTCGCTCTGATCTTCCCGGCGGTGACGGCTTCATGCCACGATTTCCGACCCGTGGCGATCTCGATCCAGGTGGTCGGGTCGGTCTCGACCACGTTTGGTGGCGTACCTCTCGTATGCCTCGGTCCTTCGATGCACTGAATCGCGCCGTACGGGGGAACTCGCACCTCCACCGAACGTCCGGGTGCGCGTGTCCGCAGGTCGGCGAGGAGTTCCCGGACGGCGTCGCGCAGCGCGGGACGGTCCGGATCGGCTCCGCCATCCAGTGCATCAAGGACGGTTTGCACCGTGTCGGAATATCGGTGCGGAGTGGACATATCGGGACGATACGACCGCCCTCGGCCCCCTCGCAACACATCGCGGGTTTCGCCGACCCCTCGTGACAGGGCATAGTTTGCTGCGGCGCACCATGCAAGGCGAGTCTCGCTCGTATGTTGGACCATAGACGGACATGCTCGGCAGCGACGCTCGGGTGAAAGTCAAGATCCGGAGGGGTGTGGACGTGACTGCGCACCGACGAGCCCTGCTGCTCAGGGCAGGGACCGTTGCCGTTGTGGCCTTGGGCGCTCTGCTCGGCATATCCACGCCGGCGTTCGCCGCCGATATGTCGTTGTCCAGCACGCAGTTCGACATGTCGGCGGGCGACACCAAGGCGCTGACGGTCACGCTGAGCAACGGACCCGCACCAAACGTAAAAGTCACTGTGACAGTGCCGTCCGCGAATGGCAATATCACGGTGACGCCATCTGGCATTCCGAATGGCGTCAACTGCGGCAACGGCGGCGGCACCCAGGTGGACTGCACCGCGGACGTGCTGACCGACCCGGTCAAGATCACATTCCAGATCGTGGCGAAGAGCCCCAGCGGCCTGCAGCCCGGGCAGAACCTCTCCAACCTCGAGGGCTCCGTCCAGGCCACCGGCGCGGGCACCACCAAGTTCTTCGTCAACCTCAAGGGCCCGAACGCGGCGCCGACGACCCAGGCGGCGACGACCGTCACCGAGGTCACCGGCCAGATCACCGACTCGACGACCGGCAAGGGCATCAAGGGCGCGACCGTCGTGCTCGAGGACGGCGCAGGCAAGGGCCGGCAGCTGACGACCGGCGACACCGGCAACTTCAAGTTCACCGGCAGCGAGTCGGCGCCGATCGCGCCGGGCACCCTGACGATCACCGCCGGCGCGACCGGCTACCAGAACTCGTCCAAGGAAGTGACCGGCGTCGCCGGCAGGTCCGTGAACGTCAACAAGGTCGGCCTGCCCCTCCTCGAGGAGTCGCAGTCGGCACCGCCGGTGCCCAGCGTCGGTGACCTCACGAGCGGTAACCCGTCCACCGGCGGCGTCGACCCCAACGCCGGCCAGACCACCAACGCCGCGAACGACAGCGGTGGCGGCGGGGTCTCCTGGATCCTGATCGCGCTCGGCGTGCTGCTGGTCGGCTTCGGCATCGTGGCGATCGTCCTGCTGCTGCGCCGTCGCGGCGACGACGATGACGACGACGACGACGACCCGGCGCCGCGCCGTGGCGGCCCCAACCAGGCGCGCCCGGGCTACCGCCCGCAGGCCGACCCGACGATGGTCGGCGCCATGGGCCCCGCACCGACGATGGTCAGCCGCGGCAACGCCAACGACGCGACCGCGATCGTGCGGCCCGGCCGCGGGTTCGACGACGTGCCGCCGGACCCGTATGGCGCGCCCCTGCCCGGCCAGGGCGGCTACCCGTCGGCCGGCGGCTACAACGACCGCGCCGGCATGGCCAGCGGCGGCTACGGCGGCGCCGGCGGCCCGGCCGGCGGCGCGGGCGGTGCGGGTTACGGCCCGTCGTCGCGCCCCGCGGTCGACCCGTACGGCCCGGACTACAACAACGGCGGGGGCGGTGGCGGCGGCTACGCCGACTCGACCCAGCGTTACGAGCCCGGCACCGGCGGCGGCAACTACGGCGGCGGCGCAAACGGCTACGGCGGCGGCAACGGCTACGACGGCCCTTCGGCGGGCGGCGGCTACGGCCCCGGCGGCCAGGGCGGCGCCCCCGGCGGCGGTGGCGGTTACGGCGGCGGCGGCAACGGCTACGACGGCCCTTCGGCAGGCGGCGGTTACGGCGGCCAGGCCGGCCCCGGCGGCGCCGGCTACGGCGAGCGCGGCGGCTACGGCGGCAACGGCCCGTCCTCGGGCGGCGGCTACGGCGCGAACGGCTATGACGGTCCTTCGGCGGGCGGCGGTTACGGCCCCGGCGGCCAGGGCGGTGGCGGTTACGGCGGCGGCAACGGCTACGACGGCCCCTCAGCGGGCGGCGGTTACGGCGACGGCCCGTCCGCGGGCGGCGGCTACGGCCCCGGCGGCGGTTACAACGACGGCCCGCCGGCGGGCGGCGGCTACGACCAGCGCGGCGGCTACGGCCCGAGCGCGCAGGCCGGCGGCGGCTACGGCGACGACTACGGCCAGGGCCCCAGCGCCGGCAGCGGCTACGGCCAGGCCGGCGGTGGCGGCGGCCAGGGCGCCTACAACGGCGGCGGCGGCGACTACGACGGCCCTTACGCCGGCCGAGGCGGCTACGAGCCCCGCGGCGGTTACGAGCCGGCCGCCGGCTACGAGCGCGACGGTTACGAGCGGGCCCCCGAGCCCCCGCGGGCCGGCAACGGCTACAACGGCGCCGGCGGCGACTACGACCAGCGCGGCGGCTACGGCCCGTCCGGCGGCGGCGGTGGTGCCGACTACGACGACGCCCGCCAGCGCGGCGGCGGCAACCGTCGCTCGCTGGACTGGCTCGACGACTGATCCGGCGCGCGGCGGCCACGGCCTACTGCCCGGCCGCCGCCGGCGGCGGCTATGACGACGCCCGCCAGCTGGCGGCAGCCGACGGTCGCCGCCAGCGCGGCGGCAACCGTCGCCCGTTCAACCGGCTCGACGACTGACACGGCGAAGCCAAGAAAGACGAAGAGAGGGGCGGCCCGCCTGGGCCGCCCCTCTCTCGGCTTCAGTCTTCGTGCAGAGCCGAACCTCCGTGGTCCTCGGAAGGATCATGCGCCGCTGAGTAGGTGCCCGTATTCGGCGTGCAACAGCCGGCCGGTGGCGATCGCCGTCGAGGCAAGGGAGAGCCGGCGGAAGACCGAGGCCCGCAGATCTGCCCGCGCCTCCTCGAGCGTCGCCCAGCGGAAGCCGGTCAGCTCGTCGGCGGCCGGGCGGATGACGGCGGCGGGCTCGAGCACGCCGCCGTCGAAGACGAACTGCACCTGGTCGCTCCACGGCCCGCGGCCGGGGGTCCAGTCCACCAGCAGCAGCCTGCCGACCGGGCGGTCCAGGCCGATCTCCTCGCCGACCTCCCGCGCGCAGGCGGCCGACGGTGGCTCGCCGGGCTCGACGATGCCGCCCGGGATGTCCAGGAACGGCTTGTAGTTCGGCACCACGAAGAGGAACCGGCCGTCCGGGTCGCGGATCAACGCGCCCGCCGCCACCGTCTTGTGCGCCATCCGCTTGGCCACGCCGGGGTGGAACTCGCGCTCCGGCTCGCCGTCCAGTTCGAAGTCCGCGCTGAAGTCGCTCATCGCAACGGATCCAACTACCCGGGCCGCCGCCCCGTCCATCCGTCCGCTGATGCTGTCCGCACAATGCGCGGTGCAAAGGTGAAATGAAGAAGTGAACGGGGGGATGCAAAAGCGAATTCATCCCCGTGTGCCGTGGATGGCCACGAGCGAAAGGCGGGGCGACGGGTCAGGCGCGGTGTCGCCGTCGACCGCCAATTCGCGGCAGCAATTCAGGCGTACCGGCGGATGTGCAGCCGAACCGTGGTGCCCGGCCCGCCGGTGTGCATTTCCAGCAGGTCGCAGATCTGTCGGGCGATCCACAGCCCGTGGCCCTGTCCGGCGCTCGGATCGGAGCGCAGGAATCCCAGGAAACCGTCCGTGGCGGTGCCCGTGTCGGAGACCTCGCAGATCACGCGCCGGTCGGTGGCCCACATCCGGACCTCGCCGCGCCCGGCGCCGTGGCGCACCGCGTTGGTGGCGATCTCGTTGACCGCCAGCGTGAAGTCGTCGAGGCGGCCGGGCGGCACGCCGAGGCGCACGGCGTGGTCGGCGACGAACTGGCGTACCGGCGCCATGTCCACGAAATCGGGGAGCCACTCGACGCCGGCACCGGGGCGCGGCAGCAGCGCGACGTTGCGCTCGGCGTAGTAGTGGACCGGGTCGGCGTACGCGCCGCTGGTCTCGCTGCCGGCGCCGACCGCGAGCGTGGGGTGGGTGCGCAGGGCGTCGTCGACGATGGCCTCGGGCAGGGCGCGCCGGTCGTACCCGCACATGAGCCACGCCGGGGCGTCGGCGAGCGCGACGTTCATCACCGACTCGTAGCGGCCCCACTCGGTGGTCTCCAGCGGGTCGAGCCCGGCCCAGACCGGCTCGCCGAGTACGCGCAGGATGCCGGTCGAGCCCGGCAGCGAGTCGATGCGGCGGTGGTGCGCGTCGAGCGTGCGGCCGGGGGATTCGAACCAGCGGGCGGCGGGCAGGAACGTGACCCGCTCGACCTCGCCGTCCAGGCTTGCCCGCAGCAGCTCCTCGTTCTCGGCGGAGGTGACGGCGAGGACGCTGTCGCCGCGGTCCAGCCCCTCGCGCACGAACGGCACCGCGGCCGAGAGGAACGCCGCCGGCGAGTCGAACAGCAGGGCCTGGTGAGTCAGGGACACGGCGGCTCGTCCGATGCCTCGAGCGGCCAGTCCACGAGCGTCAGGACCCGCCGCATCGTGGCGGGCATGCGATGGACCACGACGCGGCGCCCGGGCGCGAGGGACTCGGCGAAGCGCACGAGCGCCCGGATGCCGGCCACGTCGATGAAGTCGAGCTCGGCGAGGTCGAGCACGAGGCGCGGATCCGCGGCCGGCCAGCCGGCGGCCTGCGCGAGCGCGGCGGCGAGCGGTGCGGAGGTCGCGTCGTCGACCACCCCGCCGATGCGCAGGCCGCGCGGGGAGTAGGTAGGCACGATGCGCAGCCGCCGGTCGTCGTGCAGCGGGTCGATGCGCACCACGCCGGCGTGGCGGGCCAGCAGGGCGGGCAGCTCGGCGCGGGCGAAGAGTCGCTCGTCGTACTGGCACACGGCGGCCAGGTCGCCCGAGTCCACGACGGTCGAGGCGACACCGGACTCGTATTGGTGCAGCCGCACGGTGCCGGGCTCGCCGCGCAGCGCCCAGCTCATCTCCCCGGTCAGCCGCAGGCCCTGAAAGCCGGCCGCCCGCGCGTCGCGCACGGCGTCGCGGATGCCCACGACGACATCGGCCGGGTCGAACGCGCCGTCGCCGGCCGGGCGCACGTCGAGCTGGCCGCGGGCGATCGCGAGCGCGCCGTCGACGCCGCGCGGGCCGAGCCAGGCGTCGATGGCGTCCGGGCGGGTCCGATCGGCGAAGTACAGCACGCGCTCGCCACGGCGCAGCCCGTCGGCGATGTAGGCCGAGACGACCTCCCGCTGCTCGGCCTCGCTGGCGAACGGCAGGCAGAGATGGTCGCCCGCGCGGATGCGACCGGCGTGCGTCGTGGAGATTGGATCACTGATGTGCTTCAACCTACGTCGTGTACCCACAACGCGCAGGGCGCGAAACACGACCCCGTCAGTGCGACCGGATGCAGCAGGTCGTGCAGACCTTCGGCGTCGGCAGCGTGAAGGCCAGGCAGCAGGTGCGGCGCTGGATGTCCACGCCGCCGCCCGGGCGCTCCGTCAGGTCGACCAGGTCCTCGGCGCGGAGCGCGGCCAGCAGCCGTTCGGCGATCTGGATCGTCGGGCCGGGCAGCGAGTCGGCGGCGCGGGACAGGCCGTAGGCCACGCCGGAGGCGACCGAGCCCCACAGCGTGCGCCGGCCGATGCGGGCCCGCTTGCGGAACTCCTCCAGCAGCGGGTCCAGGTGGGCGTCGACGAGCGAGCGGCGCAGCACGCCGAGCAGCTCGGCCTCGTCCTCGACGATGAGCAGGCCCGGCGCGTCGGTGGCGACGATCGGGTCGGTGGCCAGCACCGCCGTGACCGGGGCGCGCAGGCCCAGGGTGAGGAACGGCTGCCGGTCGCCGTAGCGCACCAGCACGTGGTCGGGCGTCATCAGCGGTACACGACGGGACGCGGCGAAGCCGAGCACCGCCGGCAGGGCGAGCCAGTAGGAGTAGCACTTCCACGCGAGCGCGGCCGCGGCGTGCGGCTGCGCGCTCCAGCGCCGGGCTGCGGTCTCGAGCAGGTCGTCGACGTCCAGGTCGGCGGCGGGCCGCCAGCCGGCGGCGCCCGCCGGGCCGACGAGACCGGGCACCAGTCCCTGGAGTGCATCCTTACCGTGCCGGTTCTGCAGCGCGTCGAGCGTCTTGACCACCGGCGCGAGGGGCTCGACGCCCTCTCGGCTGATCAGGGCGGTCACGTTGGGTCGCCGATGCGGGCCGGAGGCACGGCTCGACGGCACCGCGGCGCGGTGCCCGTCGTGTGCGCGCGACTGGTGCTCACCACCGTTGCGTACCCCCAGATGTGCATGCCAAGCGCCCACGATACAGCTATTAGGTAAGGCTAACCACCCTACTGCTGTCGGGCATCGGCGGCCCCGGTGTCGTAACGTAGTGTCACCGCGTCGGAGGCGGGTGGTGACCAAAAGAGGTTGATCAAGACCGATGGGGCGGTGTTGTCAACCATTTTGTCAGGAATCTGTCCGGCAGACCTGGTCGACAGCCGGACTCGTGGACACTAACCGGACAGGGGCCGTCTCCCTGTAGGGCTGGACCGGACATGACCACGAGCGACCCTTCTCCCGTGCAGCGGGCGTCGGAGACGTTCGTCGCAGAGTTCGCGCGGTGGCGCGTTGAGCGCGGCATGTCCAAGAAGCAGCTGGCCGCGGCCATGGGTTTCGACGCCTCCTACGTCAGCCACGTCGAGGCCGGGCGGCACCGCCCGACCGAGGACTTCGCGCGCCGCGCCGAGGCGATCCTGCAGAGTGGCGGCGCGGTCTGGCAGCGGTACAAGGAGTACGACGAGCTGCGCGCGACCGCACGTAGCCGGGTCGGCGTGCCGGGTCGCGACCCGCCGGTGCCGGACCAGTGGCTGCCGCCCGGAACGGGGCTGGTGGTCGAGCGGGAGACCGCCCGGCTGTCGTACGTCGACGGCAAGTACCGGTGCACGGTCCGCCGTGCGCTCTACAACGCCGGCACGGAGCCGATCACGCGGTACCTCGTGCGGATCTCGGTCGACCGCTACCCGGACGACCCGGCGCGCTCCAACCGCCACCACCACGACCACCCGCTCTCGCTCGACGAGCTGTCGCTGGTGGCCTCGTGCGCCGGCGAGCCGATGGAGTGGCGGGCCAAGACCGACCGGGACACGCTCAAGGAGCTCTGGCTGCTCTTCGAGAACGCGCAGGGCCGGTTCCCGCTCTACCCGGGGCAGCGGACCACCATCGCGTACTCCTGGCACATCGGCATCGACAAGTGGGGCAACTGGTTCGAGCGGGCGATCCGCCTGCCCACCCGGCACCTCACCGTCGAGGTCGAGTTCCCGGCCCGGATGCGCCCGGTGGTCTGGGGCGTGCAGACGTCGCTCTCGGCGGAGGAGGTGCCGCTGCGCACCCCGATCACGCAGGAGCTGTCGGAGGACGGCCGCGCGGTCTTCTCCTGGCACACCGAGGCGGCAACGCTGCACGACTACTACCGGCTGGAGTGGCGCTTCCGCGGCAGCCGGCCGGAAGGCGCCGTCGAGGAGCCGGAGGACGACTGGGCCGGACCCTCGTACGCACCCGGCGTCGGGCACCAACTGTCCGCGTGAGAACCGCCCGCGGGCCGTCGCTACGATGGCCCGCGTGGCGGTTGCGGTCCTGTTCGACCTTGACGGCACGCTGATCGACAGCGAGCCCATCTGGGGCGCGGCCAACGCCGCCCTCGTGCGCTCGCGCCGCCGCGAGGTCACCGACGAGCTGCTGCGCTCCCTGAGCGGCCTCGATGCGACGCTCGCGATGCATCGCATCCACCGGCACTTCGGCTGGACCGGCCACGACGTCGCCGCCGACGTGGCGTCCGTGCAGCGCCGGGTCCGGCGGGCCTACGCCCGCGGCGTGCACTGGCTGCCGGGCGCCCGGGAGCTGCTGGCCGAGGTCCGCGCCGCCGGGCTGCGCACGGCGCTGGTCACCTCGACCTACCGCGAGCTCGTCGGATACGTGCTGGCCGAGGCCGGACCGGGCGCGTTCGACGCGGTGATCTGCGGCGACGACGGGCACCGGCCCAAGCCCCACCCGGCGCCCTACAGCGCCGCGGTCGCGGCCCTGCGTCTGCGCCCGGCCGACTGCGTGGCCGTCGAGGACTCGGCGCTCGGCGTTGCGAGCGCGCACGCCGCCGGCTGCGCGGTGCTCAACGTCGCGCCGATCGTGCGCTCCGACCTCGCGCACCGCTGGGCGCCGTCTCTGGCGGTGGTCGGCGTCGGCGAGATCCGCCGCGCGCTAGGCGCGCGAAACGGAGGGCGCGCCCGGCTCGACGTGGTCGACGCACAGCACGCCACCGAGGTGGTCCACCTCGTGTAGGACGTCGCCCGCCAGCCGCCCGCGGTCGACCGTCACGATCGCCTCGTCGCCGGCCGGGGTGTGGTAGCTGATCACCGCGGTGCGCGGCCGGCGCAGCGCGCAGCGGAAGTCGAAGAAGCTCAGGCAGCCCTCGGTCCGCTCCTCCCAGTCCTGCCGGCCGACCGGCCCGACCTCGATCACCTGCGGGTTGATGAGCACGAGCTGGGGCGAGCCGCCCTCCCGGAAGATCGCGATCGAGCGCGGCTCGCCGATCTGCGGCGCGGCCAGGCCCATGACGCCGCCGGCGAAGTTGTGCACCCGCTCGACCCGATCCGCGATCGCGCTGAGCCGGTCCAGGATGCGCAGGGCCTCGTCGCGCTCCTGCGGCAGGACGAAGGGGCGGGCGGCGGCGGTGAGGATCGGGTCGCCCAACTGCACGATGCCGAGCGCCGCCATCACCTCGCTCGCCCGGCGGGCGCGCAGGCCCCGCTCGGGCACCGTCTTGCTCTCGTTGGCCACGTCGCTGGTCATCGCTGCTCCTCCAGGGCGGGTTGCTGATTCGCCACGTGAATGGGCGCGAGCCGAACGCGCAAAAGGCCGCGGCCTGGCGGGGCCGCGGCGCGAAGAATCGTACGGTGCGAGGATGGAAATGCGTCGGCCCGGCTCTGCGCCATCCACCCAGTGTGAGTGGCGGTGAGCCGGGTGTGAACCCCTTTAGGTCTCGTTGAACGTGAATGAATGCGTTCGATTCTTTACGTCTTATGGTGCGTTTAGGTCAGTCGAGCTCGCCCGCCGCGGACAGGTACGCCTGCTCGACGTAAACGGTGATCCAGCGATCCGGGCGGCGCTCGGCGACGAGGTCGAGCGCCGGGTCGAGGTTGAGCCGGTGGCACGCCCGGCGCATCGCGTCGTCGTCGAGCACCATCGCCCGGCCGCCCACGTGCAGGCCGACCGCGGCGCGCGCGAAGTCGACGAACAGCAGGCTGATGCGCGGGTCGTGGCGAATCTCGTTGATGGCGTCGGACAGGCTCGCGTCGTCGAACTCCGGCCAGGCCAGCCGGTCGGCGCCGAGCACGCGGACGAAGCCCGGCCCGCCGGTGACGAACGTGCAGTCGTGTCCGTCGTCCGGCTCGCCGGTGGCGACGAACATCATCTCCTGGCGGCGGACGAGGGTCTGCATGCGTTCGTCCAGCGCGGCGAGAACCTCGCGTTCCGACACGGTTGGCACCGTCCACCTCCGGATGCTGCGAATCCTGTGCTCACGGTGGCATCCCGGCGGCGGGGGTGGCCGGACAGCCGGTGCGACATCCACCGTTCGGTGGCCGCCGCACACGTCTCGTCGCACAGTCGGTGCGATGCGTGGTCTTCGCAGGTCGCGACCCTGATTCGCGGACGGCACCTACGTTGAGCGCGAAGGGCACCGATGAGCAATCTGTCGCGATTACTGAAGGAGAGTTGGACGCTCGTCGAGGAACAGCAGGACAAGCTCGCCAAGTACTTCTACGCGCGCGTGTTCCTCAACAACCCGCAGCTTCGGGAGCTGTTTCCGGTGCAGATGGACGTCCAGCGATCCCGCCTGCTCGGCGCCATCGTCACGGCCGTGCAGACGGTCGACGACCCGGACCGGTTCGCGGAGTACCTGCAGTCGCTCGGCCGCGACCACCGCAAGTTCCACGTGCAGCCCGAGCATTACGACGTCGTCGGCGGCGCGCTGCTGGAGGCGCTGCGCGTGTTCGCCGCGGACCAGTGGACGCTCGAGTTCGACCAGGCCTGGCGCGACGCCTACCGGGTGATCGCCGAGCGGATGATCGCCGGCGCCGACGCCGACTCGTCCAACCCGCCCTACTGGCACGCCGAGGTGCTCTACCACGAGCGGCGCAGCCGGGACATCGCCGTGATCACCTGCCGGCCGATGCATCCGCTGGAGTACCGCGCCGGCCAGTACGTCAGCGTGGAGACCAGGTACCAGCCGCGGCTGTGGCGCGCCTACTCGGTCGCCAACGCGCCCCGCAAGGACGGCTCCCTCGACTTCCACGTCCGCGCGGTCGGCGCGGGCTGGGTCTCCTCGGCCCTGGTCCGCCGCGTGCGGCCGGGCGACATGATCCGCATCGGCTCCCCGATGGGCCAGATGACGCTGGACCGCCGCTCGACGCGTGACATCGTGTGCGTCGCCGGCGGCACGGGCCTCGCCCCGATCAAGGCGCTCATCGAGGAGATGACGCTGGCCAACCGCACCCGCTGGGTGCACGTCTTCTTCGGTGCGCGGGACCGCGACGACCTCTACGACCTGGCCTGCCTCGACCGGCTGGCCGCGCGCTACCCGTGGCTGTCGGTGGTCGCGGCCACCAGCGAGGACCCCGACTTCCCCGGCGAACACGGCAACATCTCGGACATCGTGGCCCGCTACGGCCCGTGGCGCGACCACGACTTCTTCGTCTCCGGCTCCCCGACGATGGTCCGCTCGACGCTGCGCACCCTCGTCGAGCTCCAGGTTCCGGCCATCCGGATCAAGTACGACGCCTTCGGTGACAGCTGAGCGCGGGCGGCCCACCCGCGCACGCAGTTTTCCCCAGTACTCTGGCGCCGTGATCGACAGGCGGGCCGTGCGTTCCGAGGTTCTGCTCGTGCTCGGCGTCTCGTTGGGCGCCTCGGCGGTCTACTCGATCATCAGGATCGTCGACCGGCTCACCTACATTGCGCCGTTGTCGCAGCAGACCGCGACGCTCAACCCGACCGTGGTAGCCGACCGGCCCTGGCTCGACCTGCTGTACCAGCTGTACTACATCCTGAGCCCGCTCATCCCCGCGCTCCTTGCGGTACACCTGCTGCGCCGTGATCCCGAGCCGCACGACATCGGTGTGGACTTCCGGCGCCCCGTTGGCGACCTGTGGCGGGGCGGCGCCCTCGCCGCGCTCATCGGCCTGCCCGGCCTCGGCCTCGTCTGGGCGGCCCAGCACCTCGGCATCAGCGCGAAGATCGTGCCCGAGGCGCTCGGCGAGCACTGGTGGTCGGTGCCGGTGCTGATCCTCGCGGCCATCGAGAACGGTGTGCTCGAGGAAGTCGTCATGATCGGCTACCTGCTGACCCGGCTGCGCGACCTCAACTGGGGCATGTGGCCGGCGATCGCCACCAGCGCCGTCATCCGCGGGTCCTACCACCTGTACCAGGGCTTCGGCGGGTTCATCGGCAACTTCGTGATGGGCGTGGTGTTCGGCTACTTCTTCCAGCGCACCCGCCGCGTCATGCCGCTCATCGTCGCGCACTCGATCCTCGACATCGTCTCCTTCGTCGGATACGCCCTGCTCAAGGATCATCTCAGTTTCTTAAATTAGAACAATTCGGAGCAATCGCCCTAACCGTGCTTCTGCAACCTCAGCGGCTTCGGGTTTTTTCGACAAGTCGGGCGCTGGCGCGCCACGACTTGTCGGATTTATCCCCCGACGGGCGTCAAATGACCGGCTATGCCATGAACTGGAAGTTGAGCAGGCGACGGAGTCTCGTTATCAGCGTCGCGCGCCGCGGTAGTAGCGCACGGCCCGAGCGGCGAGCAGCTCGGTGCTGCGGCCCGCGCTGACGGACCCGATGAGCGCGCCTGCCCCGGGCACGACGCGCCGCGCGGCCCGCGCCGCGGCGGCCCGCACGATGCCCGCGCCGACCACCCGGGCCAGCGGCGCCGTCATGCGCGAGGCCCCCATCCGCGAGTTGGCCCGCCGCCCGGCTCCGGCGCGGTCGGCGGCTCGCACGGCGGCCTCGGCCGTCTCGACGGTGCCGTGGACGCGCTGCAACACGAGCAGTTCGGCGGCGCGCCGGCCGTCCTCGGGATTGTGCCCGTACGCGGCGGCCAGGTGCAGCACGAGCTGGGCCTGCAGCCAGGCGACCCCGGCGGCCTCGACGATGATCCCCGCGGTCCCGGCCAGCCCGGCCGCGAACCCTTGCCGGCGCGCCCGCCGCACGAACTCGCGGGTGATGGCCCGCGACACGGCGTCACCGTCCGCCTCCGGATAGGTGACCTGGTACCACGAAACACGCCGCCGCGCCGCCGCCCCAAGCTTCTCAACTGCCGCCAACGCCAGCATCTCGGGCAAATAGGCCGGATCGAACGCACCCGACCTAAGGCGGACTACCCCGACAGCGGCACTTTGCTCAGCTTCGTCGGTTTCAGGCGCTTCCGCGCCATCTGAAACATTCGCGCTGTCGACCCGCTCCTCGGCTTCGTCGTGCGCCTTGGGCTCGATGGTCCCTTCGGGTTCGGTGTTTTCCTCGGATGCGACGACCGGCTCGGGCTCGGACGCCGGGGTCGGCTCCGGTTCCGGCTGGGTTTCGGCGACCGCCTCGGGCGCTGCGACCGGCTCCGGTTCGGGCTTGGGTGCGGGCTCGCTCGCCGGCGTCGCTTTCGTGGCTTTCGTCGCCTTGGTGGCCTTCTTCGCGGCGACCTTCTTCGCGGCCGCCTTCTTCGCCGGCTTGGCCTCAGCCTCGGCCTCGACCTTGACGGGCGCCGCGACCACGGGCTCCGGCTCCGGCTGCGGCGGGAGTGCAGCGGCGGCCGGTGCGACCTTCTTCGCGGCCGCGGTCTTCTTGGCCGGCGCGGCCTTCTTGGCGGCGGCCGCCTTCTTCACCGGAGCCGCCTTCTCGGCGGGCACCTCCCGAGGCGGTTCGGGCTCCACCGGGGCTGACGCGACAGCGGGTGGCTGGTCGTTCACGGAAGGACGCTGCTCGGGCGCCCTCGCCCGGAAGGGCGTCGACGCGACAGTGGGCTGTGCCGGCCCAAAGGGCGTGATGGGCGCGGGCACCCACGGCCGTGGCGGAGTGACGCTCGTCTCATCGCCGGAAGCTTCCTGCGGCGGCGGCTCGAACCGAAGCGCCGTGTCGCCGAGAGCTTTGGCCCGGGCGGGCGCCTCTGGCGGTACCGTATCCGGCTTTGTGCTTTTTGTCTCTTTCCGACGCCCCGCCGGGGTCGCGTCCTCTCCCATCTGCACGAGCGTAATGGTCCGCGGCCGAACGCGCCCCGCGCCGCACTCTTGCAGGCCAGCCCCGGACAACGCACCCGCTTTGCTGGCCGGCGCGGGCTGACTGTATCCTCGTACGGCGGTCTTCGGTGACGGGGACTGCTGGAGGCTTCGCCTAGTTCGGTCTATGGCGCCGCACTGCTAATGCGGTTTGGGTCTTAAAGCCCATCCCGGGTTCGAATCCCGGAGCCTCCGCGCAAGACCTGCGAAACCTGGTGTGTACACTAGGCCGAGCAAACCGAGCGCCCGTAGCTCAACGGATAGAGCATCTGACTACGGATCAGAAGGTTAGGGGTTCGAGTCCCTTCGGGCGCGCTTCAAAATCAAGGCCGTGACCAGCAGATATGCGGGTCACGGCCTTGATTGCTTCTGCCGCACCATGCCGCGATTTCCACGAAGTGGCCTCGACCATCGAGCGCCCCACCGTGAGGCGGGGCGCTCGGCAACCGTTCGGGTTAGAGCCGGCCTTCCTTGACCGCCTCGGTCACCCACGGGATGACCTCGTCGAGCATCTCCTCCAGCGACGTGGTCGCCTCGAAGCCGAGCACCTCGCGGGCCTTGGTGCAGTCCGGGACCCGCTTCTG
>NZ_BAABAT010000035.1:0-118012 GCF_039537565.1 Dactylosporangium darangshiense | reverse complement strand
AGGAGATGGACCTAGGCCACGAGATCTCGTACTGCGGCAGACCGACAGACCTGGCCTGATGTCGTAGACGTGCGTGCACGCCAGCGGGTAGTTGGCCGTTATGAAGACAAACGCGCGACTTTCGGCAAGACAGGGAACCTCGGGCCCGCCGTGTCCGTCACCCGCTGTGACGAGCACCGTCTGCCGCCGCGCAGCACCCGCGGCAGAAGCGTGCACGTCAATGGTCAACTCTTCGGTGCACCGTCGCGGTGCTGGTCTGTTCATGACGGCATCGGATCGTTGTTGTGCGTGATGCCGAACCACACCCTCGTGCGCTGGCTGGTCAGTACGACAAGGTAGACCGCCGGCCAGATGAGATCCCGACCCGCAGCTGCGTCATTCATCGACGCTGCGCTCAACAGGAGGTACGCGCCGTTGGTGCTGTGGAGAGCGACCAGGATCCACCACGCCCATGTCCTTGCCCGCGCCACTGCCCAGGCGAGGGTCAGGTAGACCGGGCTGAGGACGGCATAGGTCCACGCCGGCAAACCCCAGAACGGGCCGACATCGGCAACGACGGCAAAGGCCGGCATGCAGATGCCGCCAATCACGAGTAACACCGCTAGCGCCACGACGCGCCGCGGCCGTGTAGCCGAGCGCTGGTGAGCCGCGTCGTCCACGGGGTCGACCACGCGTGGCATTCAACCAGAACTCGCGGGTAGCGGCCCACTCGATGTTGATGCCTGCTGCGTGAACGTGATGCGCAACCGCACATCGGCAGAACAGGAAGCCTCACCTTCGCCGAGCCTGCTACCGGCAGTAACGAAGGCTGACGGGCCGCCGCGCACCAACTGCGGCAAGTCCGCGCACGGTGCCGGCGCAACGATCGCTGGTTGCGCCCGAGGCGGAACCGCTGTTTCCGCGTGCACTCGAGGGCCGAAGCCTTCCAACCGAGCGTGAAATGCCGCCGCTGCGAGCGACTTTCGCTAGGCTCGGCGCCGGTTGCCAACAGCGAGGAGCCGCGATGGGCATTGACTACAGTTTCCAGCTGTACGTCCATCGCGACCATGTTGTCGGCTTCCTTGCGGCAGTCGCTGCGCTGTGCGACCCGCACGGAGACGAGCAGACCACGGTGATCGTGCCCGACGGTACCGTGATGAGGCTGCCCGGGTCGTATGGATGGAAGGCCGGGCGGACCGAGGTACTCACCGACGTGGTCGCCGACCGCTACGCGTCGAGCTTCGACCTGTCGCTGTGCTTCCCGCAGGACGACCGGCTGCGCAGCTACCTCGACAGCGCGGCCGCCGACCACCGCGACGTCCGCTGCCCCTGGCCGGACGGAACGACCCGGGTGCGGGTCGCCCTGGTCTACCTGGGGGTTTCCGACGGCTCGTCACTGCTGCCGGAGCACTGGATGTTCGACTTCACGCCGGCCACCAGCGAACAGAGCCGGCTCTTCCTGACATCACCCACCATCAGGCAGACCTTCGCAACGCTCGCGCTCAACGCCACATCGCCGCTGTGCCTGCTCGACGTCGAGGAACTGTTCAGCATCGTCGTGACCGGACCGCGCCAGCAGGTCTCGGTCCAGGTCCCGGGCCCATGCCTGCTGTGGGACCGCCGTGCACCCAAACACCAGGCATATCGCGAGCTACTGGCACGGCTCAGCGCCTCAGCACCATCGACCCGACCGAAATGGATTATCGGACCGGGCCACCCCGACTACGACACGTTCATCGACGATCTGGTGATCACACAGCACTGTTGATCGATTGCGGTGATACGGCCTATGCGAGTTCCCGTGCTGCCTGTTGAAGGAACCGATCGATCTGGTGCCGCGCGTACCCACGGAACTTGACCGCAAAGACTGCTTGTCGCACGGCGACCGCAGCCTCGGCGCGGGCAGCGGCGCTCCCGGATGTCAGCGCTTGGCCGACCTGCTCGACCAGCCGGTCCACGGCAGCCACATCGTAGCCACGCAGGGTCACGTCGAACTCCGCCATGTGCACCGACCAACCGTCCGACAGGTCTGGGTCTGGCTCTGACCCGGGTGCACCCTCAAGCTGAGCGGTCAGACTCGCGATCGCGCCGTCGACCTGCGCCCGGTCGAACCCGCGCAGTACGACGGGCAGGTTCGCGCGGTGCAATGCGGTGACTGCGTCTGCCCGCGCACTCTCGTCGACGGTCGTGAGGGCGGCGACGGCCGGTTCCAGAAGCGCATCCACAGCTTTTGGGTCGTATCCGCGCAGCACCACGGAGAACTCGAAGGAGATCATCAGCTCAGTGTTGCGACCCTGTCAAACCCGCCGCCAGCTATCTGTCGCGGAGTGCGCCGCGCACAATGCGGCAAAAGCGGACGCCGCGCTGGGAACCCGTCGGCTGCACTGCCGCATGAGCCGGGGGACCATCGAGGTGGGCTGCTTCCTGCAGCGATCCATCTGGAGGGGGAGAATGGCAGACGAATGGCTGGACCACTCCGAGGTTTTGGTCCTGGACCCCTTGGAGAACTCGCCGCTGCCGCTCTGGGAACTTCGCTGGCACGAGGCGACAACACTGCAGGAACTCGCAGACATCCTCGCGGCAGGTTTGATCTCGGTGGCCACGCGCCTGCGGCAACCCTTTGATCGATTGGGGCCTTCTGGGTCCGCATCCGCTCATCGGACCCGGACACCTCCGCGCCGCCTAGGTCCGTCACCGACCGTAGCTGGAAGCGTTCCGCAACCGCTGACCTGGCAGCACAGACCGCGCCGCCCCGGACCCCCGGGGCGGCGTTGCGTCTGCGGGGTGTGCGTCCCGCCCGCCGTACTGGAGGGAGACGAGAGAACTGGGCGAGGGTTGTTCGCGGGGAGGTGCCGCCGATGTTCGTGAGGAGGTGGCGCTGCTGGTCAGCGTGAGCGTGGACTACTGCGTTCGGCTCGAACAGGGCAGGGCGAACGCGCCGTCATGCTTGACGCGCTCGCGGCGCCGGCCGCGGGTGGGACGGCGATCAGCGCAGCCGCAGCCGGGACGGGCGGGACCGTTGACGAGTTCGGCCGGGTCGGCACAAAGTGTCGGAAACCAGCGCGGCAACCGTGTAACCCGATCGGCGCAGGGCGGCGTTTGTAGCGGTCGACTGTCCATCAAGGACCTCCTAGGAAGGCTGCCGCCATGAACCGCTCCACCGTCGTGCTGTCGTTGTTCGTTTCCGTTGCGTTCCTCGGCGCGTGCCAGGCATCGCCCACGCCCGCGCCGGTTTCCGGTGCGGCGTCGTCGGCCGCGGGCTCTGCGCCGGCGTCGGTGCCGTCGGGTGCGGTGCAGGAGAGTGCGCCGGCCGGGTTGCCCGGGACGCTGTCGGTGCTCACGTTCGAGCCGGGCAAGGCCATTACGCTGCTGCGGCGAGGTCAGAGCGTCTCCTTCGGTGCCGCCGGCAACGGTGACATGCTGCCCGTGCCCTCGCCCGACGGGCGGCACCTCGCCCTGGTCCGCAGTCCCGACCCGGGAGTCGTTGCGCCCGGGGATCTCGTCGTGGTCGAGGCGGGCGGGCAGCGTCATGTGCTCGCCCGCCAGGTCATCGGGGGTGGCGGCAACGCGCCGGCTTGGACGCCTGACGGCAAGGCCGTCGTCCACGGCGGCGTGCGGTACGACGTGAGCGGCGGCGGCCACGCCGGCGCCGGGCTGACCGGGAATCCCGCGTACCTGACCTACTCCGTCGGCGGTGCCACGCTGGCGTACGCGACGAGCTCGAACTCCATCATCGTCGCGCCGGCCGGCGGTGGCGCGAAGCGGGTCGTCGACATCTCGAAGCTTGCCGAGTGCAGCCTGCGGGCGGCCTGCCCGTTCGCCGTCCAGGCGGTCTCGGACGACGGCCGCTACGTGGCGCTGGGCAGCGGCAACACCGACCCGAGCAACGTCACCGAGGCGCACCTCGTCCTGGACACCAGCTCGGGCAAGCCGGTCGACCTTGCGGCGTTCGGAGACGTGCAGCACATCTGGTTCACCGCGAGCGGCGGCGCGATCGTCCACACCGCCCGCGACCTGCGCGTTGTCGACGCGGCCTGGCACGTCACCGGTACCTTCCCGGCGCCGGGCAACGGAAAGCTCTTCTACACCGCATAATCGCCGCCGATGGAACAGGACGAGCACGACTTCGAGACCTTCTACCGAGCCCGGACCCCGGCGCTGCTGCGCACGGCGTATCTGCTCACCGGTGACCGGCATCTGGCGGAGGACCTGGTCCAGGACGCGCTCGCCCGCACGCACCGGGCCTGGCGGAAACTGCGCGAAGGGGGCAACCCCGAGGCATACGCCCGCCAGGTCATGTACAACCTGCAGGTCAGCCGGTGGCGCCGCAAAGGCGTCCCGGAGGCGCTGCCCGGCGAACTGCCCGAGCGCCGCGACGGCCGCGACCAGGCCGGCGACACGGCCAACCGGCTGGCTCTGCGACAGGCCCTGCTGACCCTGCCGGCCCGGCAGCGCGCGGCGCTGGTGCTGCGCTACTTCGAGGACCGCAGCGAGGCGGAGGCCGCCGAACTGCTCGGCTGCCGGGTCGGAACGCTGAAGAGCCACCTGTCCCGGGGTCTCGGGGCGCTGCGCAAGGTGCTGCCGGACCTGGCGACGGAGGGGATGATCCCGTGAACCGCGACCTGTACGACCAGTTCGCCGACCTGGCCGCAGACATGGACGGCACCGACCTCCACGGCCTGCGCCAGCGGGTGGACCGCCGCTCCCGCCGGCTCCGCAACCGCCGGGCCATGGCCACCTCCGCCGCCGTGGCGGTCGTCGCCGTCCTCGCGGGCGGCCTCACCGTGCTGCAGCTGCGCGACCAGGCGGCACCGGTGCCGGTCCTGGGTACCTCGGCCTCGCCCTCGCTGCCGCCGTCGCCGTTGCCGTCGTCCGAGGCGCCGTCGCCGGCCACGTCCGCGTCGCAGGTGGGGATGCCGCCCGACGCGTTGCCCGGCGTGCTGTCGTACCTGACGCTGCAGCCCGGCAAGCCGATCGTGCTGCACCGCTACGTCGACGGCACCCCGCAGACCACGAGTTTCGGTACGGCGAACGACCACGACGTCTACGCCAGCCCGTCGCCGGACGGCACCCGCGTGGTCGCCAACACGTCCCCGGACCCCGGTTCCATCGTCCCGGGCGACCTGGTCGTGGTGGCCGCGGGCGGCGCGCGCCGGATTCTCGCCCACAATGTGCAATTCGCCGGCGGCAGCACGGCCGTCTGGACCCCCGACGGTACGGCGGTGATCGCCGACGGCAAGCGCTATGACGCCGCCACCGCAGCGACCACGTCCGTGGGGGCGCTGCCGTACCTGGTCTTCTCCCCGAGCGGCACGCTGCGCGCGTACGGCTCCCCGAGCGTCCAGGACAGTATCGAGATCACGAAGGCGGACGGCAGCTCACCGCGGACGGTGTCGGTCGCGGGCCTGAGCGAGTGCACCGCCCACGCGGGCTGCCCGACATCGGTGCAGTCAGTCTCCGACGACGGCCGCTACCTCGCCCTGGGCGACGTCAACAGCGACCCGCGGCATGTGTACACCACCACGCTCGTCTACGACACGGTGACGAAGCAGCGCGTCTCCCTCGGCCAGCTGAGCCACGCGTGGTTCCGCGCCGACGGAGCCGTGGTCATCTCCGGAAACCAGGCCAAGCTGTACGACAAGGACTGGCACCTGCTGCGCACGTACCCGCTCCCGGCCGCCGAGACCGGCGACACGCGGCTGCACTACCGGCCCTGACCCGGCAAGGCCGGCCGGCCGGCGGCAGGCCGGTCACGAGACGGTGGGAGCCATGACTGACCGCCCGGTCAGCGGTTGGTCAGGCGTTCGAGGTGCTCGGGGTACCGTTCGCCCTGGATGTCGATCTCCGCGAGCGCATCCTCGATTTCGCGGAGGTCCTCGGCGGTCAGGTCGACGTCCGCGGCGGCGATGTTCTCGTCGAGGCGCTCGAGGCGGCGGGTGCCCGGGATCGGCACGATCCACGGCTGCCGGGCCAGCAGCCAGGCCAGGGCGATCTGGGCCGGCGTGGCGTCCTTGCGCTGTGCGACGGTCCCGAGCAGGTCGACCAGGGCCTGGTTGGCGTCGCGGGCCTCGGCGTCGAACCGCGGGATGCTGGTGCGGATGTCGCCGGCCGTGAACTCGGTGTCCTTGGTGATCGTACCGGTGAGGAAGCCCTTGCCGAGCGGGCTGTAGGGCACCAGGCCGATGCCGAGCTCGGCGCAGGCCGGGATGACCTCGGCCTCCGGGCGGCGCCACCACAGCGAGTACTCGTTCTGGACCGCGGTGACGGGCTGCACGGCGTGCGCGCGGCGGATGGTGCCGGCCGCGGCCTCGGACAGGCCGAAGTGCCTGACCTTGCCCGCCTCGATGAGCTCCTTGACGGCGCCGGCCACGTCCTCGATCGGCACGTCGGGGTCGACGCGGTGCTGGTAGAACAGGTCGATGGCCTCGACCCGCAGCCGGCGCAGCGAGGCGTCGGCGACGCGCCTGATGTTGTCGGGGCGGCTGGACAGGCCGGCCTGACGGCCGTCGGCGTCGAACGCGAAGCCGAACTTGGTGGCGATGACGACCTCGCCGCGGAACGGCTCGAGGGCCTCGCCGACGAGCTCCTCGTTGACGAACGGGCCGTAGACCTCGGCGGTGTCGAAGAACGTGACGCCGCGCTCGACGGCGGCGCGCAACAGGGCGATGTTGGCGTCGCGGTCGGGGCCGGGGCCGTAGCTCTGGCTCATGCCCATGGCGCCGAGGCCGATCGCGGAGACGGTCAGGCCGGTGCCGAGCGTGCGGTGCTGCATGGATGGCTCCCTAGCGGTCATGGTCAGGCTCGGGGATGCGGCGGCTGCCACCGTACTGTGGCAGCCCCATCCCGGTTGTCCATGTCCCTCACGCTACGACCCCGGCCGGGGCCGAGAGGGGTTCTGTCATTACCTGCTGGCGTTCTACGCCGGCTGGCCCAAGGCCATGTCGGCGATCACCGTGGCCAGGAACCTGTTCCGAGGAGACAACTGAGACCGGACGCCCGCCCATGCGCCGGCGTGGGTCCGGTGCGCAGGGGAGTGCGGCCGTAGCCGGGCCGTGAGGGGCCGAGCCTCCTGCCGCCTTTTGCGCTGCAGACGCCGACCAGCCTTCCCGGCATACCGGCTTTCAGTGTAGCGACGTGTCCACCGGTCGGCTGGCCCTTCAGGACCGTCCGGCGGCGCAGCATCGTCCGGGCGTCCGGCCGGGAAAGTGGCACACAGCGTGTCCCAGGTGCTGCGGCGCGGCGAGTGTCACCCGTTCGTGGTCGTCCGTTCGGCTCCCAGTGGTTCTTGGCCACGAGCCGTCCGTCAGAGAGCAGCGAACCCGGCCGGCCCCTGCCGCGCCGGGCTCGCAGCCATCTGGGACGAAGGGACGGGAACCGTGACGCGAGCCAGTTCCGCGCGCGTGGTGCTGCTTGCCGTGATCGCGTGCGCCGGGGTGTTCGCGGTCGCCTCGCCGGCGGCCGCGGAGGAGGGCGAGGTCCAGCCGATCGACCTCGCCGTGGCGGTGGACGAGTCCGGCAGCCTGTCTCCGGCCGACATCGCGCAGGAGAAGGCGGCGGCGGCCATCATCGCGCTGGGCGAGCTTTCGCCCCAGTCGCGCATCACCGTGTTCGGCTTCGCCAGCCGCGGCTCCGGCAAGGCCGCGATCGAGAGCGACCGGTGCGTGTTGTCGCCGGGCGCCGGCGCGGCCGACCGCGAAACGATGAGCCAGTGCATCCAGCAGCACATCAACCGCCGCGAGGGCGACGGCTCCGACACCGACTTCGTCGCGGCGCTCGAGCAGGGCATCTCGGTGCTCACCGACAACGACCGGCCGAAGCTGCTGATGCTGCTCACCGACGGCCAGCTCGACGTGCGCAAGGACTCCGACTACGGCCCGGATGCCGACGCGCGCCAGCAGCACGCGATCGAGCTGCTGCGCCAGCACGTGCTGCCCACGGCGAAGCAGCGCGACGTCCAGGTGTGGCCGCTGGGCTTCGGCTCGGTCGACCAGGGCATGTTGCAGGAGTTCGCGGCCGGCGGCGGGCGGGCCGAGTGCGCCGACGGCAAGGAGTTCACGCCCGAGGCGAGGATCGTGCAGGACGCCGGCGGGGCGCGGCTGCTGCAGGCGATGCAGGAGGCCTTCGCCAAGGGCCGCTGCCTCGGCAACTCGTTCGCCGACCCGGAGACCCTGCGCCCGGGCGGCGACATCACGCTCGAGGTGACGATCCCGGCGATCGCAACGGACGGCACGATCACCGTGTACAAGGCCGACCCCGGCGTCCGGGTCACCTACCTCGACCCGGACGGGCACGCGGCGCCGACCAGCGGCACCGCGGACGGCTCGACGTTCGAGCTGGCCGGCAACAGCGGTACCGTCGAGGCGCTGCGCATCCGCAACCCGAAGCCGGGTAAGTGGACGGTCCAGCTCAAGGCCCCGTCGGGCATCGAGGGCCAGCTGGTCACCGCCAGCGCCCTGTGGCAGGGCGTGCTGCGCTCGGTGTTCGTCCTCGACCCGCCGAGCCCCGCGCCGGGGCAGACCTTCACCGTGGTGATGCGCCCGCACACCCGCTCCGCCGAGATCACCGATCCCAAGACCCTGGCGGGCCTGGCGTTCTCGGCAAGGCTCACCGGATCGGGCGTCGACACCACCGTGGCGCTGCTCGACGACGGCAAGGGCCCGGACGCCAAGGCGAACGACGCCTTCTACAGCGCCTCGTTCCAGCTGCCGGCCAACGCCTCCGGGCAGTACACGGTGCGCGGCTCCGCCAGCGGCCCCGGCGTCGCCGTCGACGAGCACGCGCAGACGTTCACGCCCGGCAAGGTACAGCTGGTCAACGCGCAGATCGCCGTCGACCGCTCCGACGCCGTCGCCGGCACCAGCCGCTCCGGCAAGGTCCAGCTCAACAACACCGACACCAAGCCGCACGAGGTACGCCTGGTGCTCAAGGACCTCAACACGAGCGGCTCGGTCTCGGTCTCGCCGGCGACCGCGACAGCGGCGCCCGGCAAGAGCGAGTTCACGTACAGCCTCGCGTTCTCCGGCGGCGCCACGGGCCCGTCCGGCGGCGTGCTCCAGCTCGTCGACGCGGCCAGCAACGACGTGATCGCCAACACCCCGCTCGGCGTGACGGTCAAGCCGCAGCCGGGCCCCTTGGAGAAGTACAAGTGGCCGCTGATCGCCGCCGGGGTGCTGCTGCTCGTCGCCGCCATCGTGGTCGTCGCGCTGGTCGTCGGCCGGGTCCGGGCGGCGAACCTGCGCGGCCTGCAGTTCACGCTGTACCACAACGGCCAGCCCCTCCTGCCGGTGCTGGACGTGGAGCGCTCGGTCTCGCGGTTCGAGTTCGACATCCGCATCCCCACGGCCGGCTACGACCTGGCCGCGCTGCAGTCGGTCGAGCCCGGCACCGGCGGCTACCTCGCCCGCCTGAAAGACCAGAGCACGGTCCTGCTGCAGCATCCGGGCGGGCCGGAGCCCCTCGAGATCGACCTCGCCGGCCCGGCGGTCGAGCTGCCCCACCTGCCCCAGTACGCGATCGCGGCGCGCCGGATCGCACAGCAGATTCCCGACTCCGGAATTCCCGCGCCTACCGCGCCGACCGTCAGCGCCGCCGACCCATACCTATAGGGGACCCCCATGCATCTGTACCACCCGCTCATGTTCGTCGGGCTCGGCGGCACCGGCTGCCGGATCGGCGCCGAGCTCGAACGGCGGCTCCGGGAGGAGCTGTGCGGCGCAGACGGGCTCAAGCTGCGCGGCGAGGAGTTCAACCTGCAGCACCTGCAGCCGTACGAGCTGCCGCACTGCCTGCAGTTCATCTACGCCGACCTGAGCCAGGAGGAGCTCGCGCGGCTGCGGCGCCGTTCGGTGCCGAACGAATCGTTCGCCGACGTCGCGACCCGCAATGCCGCCTACGCCTACGACCTGCTGCCGCAGTTCGACAGCTACCCGCAGGTGGCGCGCAACCTGCGCATCCGCGGGCACGGCTTCGTCGAGAGCTGGCTGCCCGACACCGAGCACGAGCCGATGGTCGTGCCGCTGAAGCTCGGCGCCGGCCAGCTGCCGACCGTCGGGCGGGCGGCGATCTTCGAGACCATCTCCAACAACCTCGACTCGGTGCGCCACCCGATCACCAACGCGATCGGCGCCATCAGCACCTCGGCGGCCGAGCTGATGGTGCTCAACCGCGACCGCGACGCGGCGTTGCAGCCCGTCGACGTGTTCGTGGCGTTCTCGGTCGTCGGCGGCACCGGCGCCGGCATCTTCTACGACTACCTGCACATCATCGACTCGGCGTTCGCCCGCGCGAACGTGCAGGCCAACATCTACCCGCTGGTGCTCATGCCCTCGGCGTTCGACGAGGGCCGCGGCGGCGGCATGCCGGCCTCGCTCAACGCCGGCCGGTCGCTGCTGGACCTGTTCCGCCTCATCGACGACCTCAACCAGGACACCCGGCAGTACGGTGCGATGACCGGCAGCCGGGTCAACCGCGGGCTGCACGTGAGCTACCCCGGCGAGGGCGACCTGAAGATGCGGCTGGGCGCCATGCAGACCGCGTTCCTGTTCAGCAAGACCGCCGGCATCGAGCGCGACGACCTGCACCGCTCGATCGTCGCGCTGATCATGTCGCTGGTCGGCCTGGAGCAGCCGAAGCAGGGCCTCGGCGCGACGGCGGAGAGCCAGTCGTTCGCGGCCACCTTCATCAACGGCAGCACCGACCGGCAGACGCCGTCGAAGACCGGCATCGGCCAGCGCAGCGTCTCCACCAGCCTGGTCGGCTCGCTGACCGTGCCCTTCGACGACCTCGCCGACATGTTCGCCGGGCGGATGCTGGCCCGCGGCGTGCGCGAGCTGCTGCCCGCGCCGCCGGGCCGCGAGGAGGCCAACCGCGAGCACATCCACCGCTTCTTCAACGGCGCCGGGATCGGCGCGGTCTGGGAGCGGGCGGAGCAGCCGTTCCAGGAGCCGGCGGCGGTGAAGGGCGCCACCGACATCGTGAACATGCTGCGCACCCGCGTGCGGCGCATGGAGGAGGGCCTGGCCAGCCTCGACCAGAGCCTGGTGCGCCTCACCCCGGAGCTGGCCCGCGACTTCAACCCGGTCGAGGGCGCCCTCGGCGTGCTCGGCGACACCCACCTGCTGCGGCTCAAGCGGGTCGTGTGCGGGGACCTGGCCCTGGCCGAGCAGATCGACAAGCTCGGCGTCGAGGGGGTCATGGAGACGCGCCGGCAGCCGCCGACGCCGCCCTCACCCGACTGGAGCATCAACGCGCCCAAGGTCGGCGCGATCAAGAACAGCCTCGGCGTGATCCGGGCGACCGTCGCGCATCCGGCGGCGCGCAAGAGCGTCGAGGAGCAGAACGAGTGGTACCGGTACCGCACCAACCGCTGCTGGCATGCGGCCTGGAACGAGCATCGGGGCCGCTGGCATCCACGGCTGGAGCGCTTCAGCCGGCAGCTCAAGGCGCTGGTGGAGGAGCTGGACGCGCACGCGCGCGACAGCGAGGACGAGTTTAACCAGCGCGCCGACGAGCTGTACCGCTCCCGGGTCGGCGTCACCTACCTCCTGCCGCCGCGGGGCGACCTCGAGCTCACCTACGAGCGGATGCTGCGCCGCCTCGCCGACCGGTACCCGGCCAAGAAGGTCCGGCCCAACGCCACCGAGGGCGAGCTCATCGCCGCGATCCTCGGCCCCGACGGCTGGCGGGCCGCGCTCGTCGACAGCCTCACCCCTGGCCGCGGGCCCGAGCAGGGCGTGCAGATCCTGCTCGGCCGGCTCAAGCAGGAGGTCGTGCAGATCCTGCGCGACGGCGAGCAGGGCGACGGGCCGCTGCTGCCGCACATGAGCCAGCTGCTGCGGGCCGCGGCCAACCGCGGCGACGGCGCCGTCAACGAGAACGACGTGCAGTACTTCGTGTCCACCCTCGCCGGCATGGTCCCGGCCGCGTTCGTGCCCGAGGGCACCGGGACGCTGAGCACGCTCGTGGTGTACCCGGCGGCGGTGCGCGACGACAACGCGGAGCGCTTCCTGCGCTCCACCCTGAAGCTGCCCTACGGCCACCGCGTGGCCGAGCCGGAGTTCTACGCCGTGGACACCGAGCTCATCACGGTGGTCTTCGTGCGCACCGGCATGGGCGTGACCGAGGTCGCCGAGGTCCGGCAGGTGCTGCTGGACTGGTCGCAGGCCACCCGCTCGCCGCGGCGCGAGCACTACCTGCCCTGGCGGCAGCGGCTCGGCCACGAGCAGGACTGGCTCGCCACCACCGAGCGGCACCGGGTGGGCATCCTGCAGCACCTGCTCGCGGCCATGTGGAACGGGCAGGTCACCTGCCTCGGCGACAAGGACTCGCCGGACGCGATCCTGGTCACCACGCACAAGGGCGCCTCGACGTCCGGCGCGATGCGCCTGGAGCTGTCGTCCTTCGGCGAGGCCTCGTCGTGGGGGAGCATCCTGCGCGCCTACGAGGAGTGGACGCTCACCGACAGCAGCGAGATCCGGCTGAACTTCTGCGAGAAGCTCATGGACTGCGTGCCGGAGGGGTTGTCCACCAAGATCAGCGACCCCGATCCGCTGTACACCAACCTCGTCGAGGTCGTGGCCGAGCGCGAGATCAAGGTGCTCACCGAGATGCTCGACGTGACGCCCGAGGGCACCCGGCACCACTGCGAGCAGCTGCTTGCCTTCTGGAAGGACACCTTCGCCGCGGCCCGGCGCGCCACCTTCCTCGGCCAGGCGCCGAGCGGCAACACGCTCGAGGCGCTCGAGCGCACGGTCCGCGGCCGGGGCGGCAACTCCGAGGGGAGGACCCGCGCGTGACCACCGCGACGCACGCCGGCCAGGTGCTGCCGGACCACCGCACGCTCGTCGTCGACCTGCGCACCGACTATCAGCTCCTCGTCGGCCGCCGCAACTTCCACGAGTACGTCCGCGAGCGCATCGCCGCCGGCACCGCCGACACCGACCGCACGACCGACCGGGTCGAGCTCGGCCGGATCGTCGTCATCGACCGGGCCGGCGACCTGTTCGCGCACAGCGACGCCCTGGCGATGGTGCTCAACGCCCAGACCGTCCGGCACGTCATCTGCGTCGCCGTCGGCATGGCCGACGGCGACGGCGGGGTCGCCGTGCGGCTGCCGTCCATCCTGCGCAACGAGTCCACGACGGTGCTGTGGGTCGGCGACGAGCGCGGCGTCAGCTGGAACCCGGGCGAAGGCCCGGCGTCCACCGTGACCCTCGAGGCGGTCGACGGCGACGACACGTACCTCGCCGACCTGCTCGAGGCGCTCACCGCGATGGAGGTCTTCCGGGAGGCGGCGCAGCACACGTCGAAGATGCCGTCGCGCGTCGCCGTCCCGGGCGTGCGGGTCGTCTCCACCCGCGTCGACGACGACCTGCTCGTCGCCGCACAGCGCCGGGCCGTCGGCGCGATCAACGGCGCCGCGGACCGGATCGTGCCGGCCCAGCCCACCGGCGAGCGGCTGCCCCGGCTCGGCGGCGAGCTCGCCCGCCGGTTCCCCCGCGTGGCCCCGACGGCGCCGGGCGGGACGGTCGGGCAGGCCCGCGCCGACGCGCAGCGGGCCGTCGAGTCGCTCACCCGCACCGTCGCGACGGCCGGGCGGCCCTGGCGGCCGCTCGTGCCGGAGTCCGGCGCGCCGGTGCCGACCCTGTTCGCCCGGGCCGCCGAGGCGCTGCGCCAGTACCGGGAGGCGGTGCGCGGCCTGCTGATCGAAGGCGACGCCGGCCCTGACGGGCACCGCCGGTCCCGGCTGCGCGACCTGGGCATCGCCCTGCCGCCCGGCCCCGGCCCGGACGCCGACGAGCCGGCGAGCGCGGTCGAGGCCGTGCGCCGCGAGGTTGTGGCCGGCATCGAGGCCGGCCGGCCACTCAAGACGCTCGTCCTGGAAGTGTTCGCCGCGGCGAGCGAGCTGCGCCCGGCCGGCAGCCGGGTGCGCGCCGCCGATCTCGACAGGTCCTGCCCGGACCAGCAGCTCACGAAGCTCGGCGAGGTCCCGCCGATCCCGGGCGGGTTCCAGGCGTTCACGGTACCGCTGCTGATCTTCCTCGCCCCGCTGCTGGCGCTCGTCCCGGCGCTGTGGTCGCCGATCGGCCGGATCGGCGCCATCACCTGCGGCGTCGGCGTGGTGCTGCTGCTCGTGTTCGGCGCCGCGCTGCTGCGCGGCCGGCGCCGCCGGATCGGCCTGGTGCGCCGGGCCGCCCTGCGCGACACCGGCATCGTCACCGTCGTGCTGCTGCTCGCGGCCGTCGCACCCGCGGCGGTCGCCTGGGGCGTGCTGACCGGCCGGCTGCCGGCCGTCGGCGACGAGCCACCGGTGCCGGAGGCGTTCGCCTGGGGCGCCGTCGGCCTCGGCGCCGTCGTCGCCCTCACCGCGATCGGGCTGTGGTGGTACCTGGTGGTCCGGGCCTGGCGCTCGGAGCTGGCCACCGACCAGCCGGGCCGGCTGTGGCGGGCGATCACGGCGGTGTACGACGCCGCCGCCGAGGAGTGGACCCTCTCCGAGACCCTGACCAGCGCCTCCAACGCCGTGCGGGCGTTCGGCGGCACGCTCGACACGCTCGGCGGCGAGCTCGAGGCACACGCCGCCGAGCTGCGCACCGACCCGCGGCCCGGCCGCTCGGCGCGCACCGACGTGGCCACGGTCGGCAGCGTCAACGCGATCGTCCGGCACGACCTCGTCGGGCTCGTCCTGGCCTGCGTCGAGCGGGGCGCCGCCGACGTGCGGCTCGGCGAGCGCGACGGCGTCGCCGAGCGTGTCGGGCAGCGCGCCCGGGCCCTCGCCGACGCCTACGACCGGTACGTGCGCCGCGACGGCATCCAGAACCCGCCCGCCGACTGGCCCGACCGCCCCGGCCGGGCCCAGCTGGTGTCGACCTGGTGGCGGGGGCTGGACGCCTTCCGGCGCGCCATCGCGTCGGGCCGCCCGGTGCAGCAGCTGTGCTCCGACGACCAGGTGCAGCTGCTCAGCCGCAACCCGGGCGCCGCGGCCACGGTGGCGTTCGCGCCGCGCAGCGCCCGCAACGTCCTCGCCGACCCGGCCGGCAACGAGCCGGTCGACGTCGAGGCGCCGTTCACCGACGGGCGGGGCGAGCTGGTGTGGACCGCGGCCGGCACGTCGGCCGGGGTGCTGCACCTCGTGCCGCTGCGCACCGGGGTCGAGTTCGGCCAGCTGGAGCGCGACACGGTGCGACCGGGGGAGGGGCCGTCATGGACGTCCCGCTGACGACGCTGCGCGCATTGTTCGGGATCGTGCTGCTCATGATCGCCGCCTACGCCGCCTGGTCGACCTTCGAGGGGTGGCACCACTCACCGCGGCACGGGGCGGCAAAGGGCCCCGCCGGCGCCGAGACCGAAACGAAAGGAGGAACAGGTGTCGAACGCGGTCTGTGACCAGGTCCTGACCTTCACCACCCCGCACGGCGACGAGGTCGCCTGGACCGTCGCCGTCGAGGCCGACGAGCCGCACGACGGCGGGCGCGGCTTCGCGTTCCGGTCGCGGCACGTGACGGTCAGCGCCGGCGAGCAGCGAATCCTGCAGCGCCGGCTGACCGGCACCGGAAGCACGGACGAGCGCGACGCGTGGGAGCGGCGCCTCGACGCGGAGATCTGCGCCGGCCTGCGGCTCGTGCGCCGCTTCGGCGAGCGCAACCTGCTGCCGGTGCTGCCACCCATCGTCGGCTACAAGGTCGACGTGGACGAGCCGTTCGTCCTGTGGCAGCCCCCGCCGGGCGTGCCGCTGAGCGGCCAGCTGACCCGGCTGCTCAACGAGGACATCGACCAGGTCCTCGTCGACGTGCTCACCGCGCTGGCCCGCCTCGCCGCGGTGGGCGTGACCCACCGCGCGGTCGGCCCCGACGTGATCTTCTGGGACGGCCACCACGCCCACCTCGCGGGCCTCGGCCTGGCCGCGCTCACCGGCGAGCCGCGCGAGCCGGTCGGCAAGGCGCCGTGGAGCTCGCCGGAGCAGCGGGCCGGCGAAGGCGTCATCGACCCGCGCGACGACGTGTGGAGCACCGCGGTGCTCCTGGGCCGGATGATCTCCGGCGTGCCCGACGACCATCCCCGCCCGGCGCACCTCGGCCACCGGTACGGCGCGTTGCTCGGCGACATGCTGGAGCCACTCGCCGCCCGCCGGCCGACCGCCGTCGAGGTGCTCGCCCGGCTGTCGGTGCGCGCGCCGATCGGCGACCCGGTCGAGGGCGACGGCGGGCTAGCCGCCGCCCGGCGCCGCTTCGACGACCTCATGGCCGCGAAGGGCTCCACGCCCGTCGCCCGCGCCGCCGCCGAGCCGGTGTCGCCCGCACCGCAGCCGGTCGTGCAGCCGCAGCGGCGCGGCAACCTGTTCCGCCAGCCGCCGCCCCCGCCACCGCCGCCGCCGGCACCGCGCCCGGAGTTCGCGCCGCGGCGCTGCTACCGGTGCCTTGACAGCGTGCAGTGGACCGGCGTGGACCTGCGCGCCGTCATCGACGGCAAGGATCAGCCGATCGACGTGCGGACCATCGTGGACCCCGACAAGCGGGAGGCCCGGCTGCGCCACGCGTTCCAACGCTGCCCCAACCCGTCCCGCGACACCCCCGAGCACTACCTGCCCGCCGCCTACCTGCGCAGCGGCAAGCCCATCAACATCGCGGTCGTCGGCCGCTCCGGCGCCGGCAAGAGCCACCTGCTGGCCGGCATCATGCGCGAGATCGAGGGCGACGCCCTGTCCGAGTTCGGGGTGCTGGCCGGCGCCGTGGACATCGCGTGGCACTCCGAGTTCATGGAGCAACAGGTCTCGCGGCTCTACGACGGCCTGCGCGCGCTGGAGCACACCCAGGTGGTGTCCGACGTCGACTTCACCGACGGTCTGGTGCTCAGCATCGCAGCGCAGCGCCGGCCGCTGATGTTCTTCGACGTCGCCGGCGAGACCCTGATGCCGCAGCGGCAGCGCAGCCGGGCCGCGCAGTTCCTCTCGGCGATCGACGCGCTGCTGTTCGTCGCCGACCCGGAGCCGGCCACGGTCGACTCGACGTTCGGCGCGGTACTCGACCGGCTCTCGCCGCGGCAGGGCCCGGACGGCAAGCTCGACGTGCCGGCCGCGATCGTGGTCACCAAGAGCGACCTGGCCCGGTTCGAGGAGCCGGTCGACCGCTGGATCCGCTCCCGCTCCGGCGGGCGTGCGCCGATCCACTGGGACCGGGTCGTCGAGGAGAGCCGGGACGCCTACGCGTACCTGCAGCGGCGGGGCCGCACCGGCCTGCTCGCCCCGTTCGCCCGGATCCGCGACTGCACGCTGCATTTCGCGTCCGCCACCGGCGCGCACGAGGTCAACGGCGAGTTCCCGCGCGGCGCCCGCCCGCAACGCTGCCTCGAGCCGTTGCTGGCCCTGCTGCTGCAGCTGGGCGTGCTGCCCCCGATGGCGGCGGGGCGGCCCCACGAGCTGATGAGGAGCGGCGGATGAGCGCCCAACTGCACACGATGGTGTTCGAGTGGACAGACGAGCGGGGCAAGTCCGGGACGGACGTCACGTACAGCTCCATGTCCCGCCAGGATGACCGCCTGTGGTACGAGCGGCTGCTGACGCGGGTGTTCCTACCGAACGGGCATCACGACACGGGCAGCACCTGCTACCTGCACTACGACGACGGCCAGGCGGCCCTGCTGCACCGCTGGCCGGTCAAGGACGGCAAGAACCGGGACTCCGCGCGAACGCGGGTCCTCATCGGCCCGCCGGACGTGCTGACCTTCGACGCCGCGATCGCCCTGCGCACCGACGAGGAACCGGGCGACTACGGCGCCGGCCCGTTTCGAGATGTACCGCAGCAATTGATTTCGGCGAGCGACGACGAATCCGCCCTGCTGGCGGAGGCCCGGAAGCACGAGGCGCAGGCGGTCAGGTTGGTGGCGGCGATGCTCCATGCGGGCGGCGTCGACCGCCGGTTCACCATCGTCGCCGCGGACGCGTCCCCGCGCGTGCTGCTCTGGGCCGTGCACGCGTGCTTCGCCAAGGAGACCGCGCAACCGTGGACCTTCTCGACCGCGGAGGCCGGCGACACCGACGGCGACCTGCCGCGCTTCGTGTTCGTCCCGGCGAGGTCGGCGCGCAACAGCCCCGGTGCCCGCGACCGCGCGCAGATCGACCTGTCCCGCCCGGACCTGGTCGACAGCAGGTATCGCACGGACGCACAGATGCGGCTCGACGCGGTCTTCGAGCCCGGCGAGGGGCGTCCGAGCTCGGGCCCGCCCGCCCGTGCGCCGATGCGGCCGAGCCAGACCGCCACCAAGGTCGCCGAGACGGTGGCCGCGATTCCGGTCGTCACGGTGCCGGCCGCCCCGCCGGTGGTGCCCGCACCGCCGCAGGCCCTGCCGCCGTCCGCGCCTCCGGTCGGGCACCCGCCCCTCACCACGGTGGTGCCGCCGCGCCCGCCCCTGGTGCAGCCCGTGCCGGTGCCGGCCGGCCGCGGCGTACCGGAGCCGGTCTCGGAGCGGGCCGAGTACCCGTTGCTGGTCTTCGGCATGGCGGTCGTGTCGTTCGTGTTCGTGCTGTTCCTGATGTGGGCGGGATCGTGGTGAGCGTCGGCCGGGCGCTGCTGCAGGACGTGCGCTCGCCGGACGACGTGGCCGGCGCCCTCCTGCAAGCCGGGGCCGCCCTGCTGCTGACGTTGACCTGGGCCGTCTACGCGAACCCGTCCCCGCCGCTCATCGCCTGGAGCGTCTTCGCCGGGGTGGGCGTGTGCAGCTGGCTGTTCCTGGCCACCGTCACGCGTTCCGCCCGCGACGTGGGCTCCGGCGCCGGCGCCTCCGAGCTGCGCGGCGTGCTGCTGGTCGCGATCCTGCTGACCCAGCTCGGCTTCCTGCTGCGCCTCACCGGCCAGAAGGGCAGCACGGCGCCGGCCCGCGAGTGGCTGGCGTTCCTCGCCGCGACGCTGGTGTTCCTCGCCGTCCGCGAGGTCGGCCGCCGTCGCGTCCACGTGGTCGCCTGGGCGGTCCTGGTCGGCGTGCTCCTGGTCGGCTCGATCGCCGCGGTGATCCTCACGCCCCACCCGAACAACGGTCCGAGGCTTCGCTGGGAGGACGGCCTCCCGGCGGCCGGCCTGGCCGCGGCGCTCGCCGGCGCGCTGGCGCTGTGGTGGGCAATGCGCAGCGGCAGGGTCCCGCCGGAGGCGATCCGCGTCCACGTGGTGGCGGTGCCCCCGCTGGCCGTGTACGCCTTCACCCGCGACCCGGGCGCCGCGGCGCTCACCGCGGGCGCGAGCGCCGGTGCCGTGATCGCCGCCGGCCGCGTCGTGTGGGGCTCGACGTGGTGGTTGACGCTGCGCCCGGTCGCGCTCGGCACCGCGGTCGCGGTCGGGGTCGGCGCAGTGTTCCGCGTCATCGACCCGTACGGCATCTTCACGAAGCCGCCGACGGACGCCCCACGCGACCTGGTCGGCGTCTGGCAGGACGGCCACGGCCCGTCGCTGGGCGCGGTGGCCGGCCCGTTCGCGGTCCGGGCCGTCATCCTGCTGGCGTTGGTCTTCGCCGTGCAGGTGGGCCTGATGCTGCACCGGGTGCTGCGCATCGCCCCGCCCCCGCCCGGCGACAAGCCCGGGAGGTTCGCCCGGGTCTGGGCCGCCGCACTCGGGGGCCAGCTGCTGGTCTCGGTGCTGGCACCGCTGGCCGGGCAGATCCCCGGCTTCTCGGTGCCACCGTCGGTCGCCTCGCTGCCGCTGGCCTCGGACGGGGTCAGCTTCATGATCGCCTTCGTGGCCCTGGGCCTGCTCTTCGCGACGGCCCAACCGAGCGCCGAAACCCATGACGTCGCCCACGACCTGCCGCGGCACCCGGACCGTCGGAGCGATCATGGGGCCGAGCAGCAGCGATTCGCTACGAGCCGGGCCGTCGGTTCCGACACTTCCAGACCCTCGACGCCGCCTTTCTGACCGCGCTCGCCGCCGTCCTGCTGGCGGCCACGCGGTGGTGGCGGCGGCGAGCACCCCGGGGTCCGCTTGAGGTTCCATCCGGTGGAACCTTCAGGCTTGGTACGTGGATCGCAGATTGGATCGCTACACGATCGGGCAGCTCGCACGGCGTGCCGGTGTATCGGCCCGAACCGTCCGGTTCTGGTCGGACAGGGGCGTGTTACCGCCGGACGACCGTTCCAGCGGCGGTTACCGGCTCTACGATGCGGCGGCCCTCGCCCGGCTCGAGCTGATTCGGACCCTACGTGACCTGGGCCTCGGCCTCGATGCCGTAAACGCACTGCTGACCAGGCAGGTCACGCTGGCCGATCTTGCCGCGACCCACGTCAAGGCCCTCGATGCGGAGATCCGCACGCTGCGGCTGCGCCGCACCGTCCTGCGTACCGTGGCCCGCCGGCACAGCACCGCAGAGGAGATGACAGTGATGAACAAGCTCGCCAGGCTGTCCGCACAGGAGCGCCAGCGCATCATCGACGACTTCGTCGACAGCGCGTTCGACGGCATGGCCGACTCGGACGCCGCCGTCGTGGCCGGCTGGATGCGCGAACTGCCCGCCGAACTGGCCGAAGACGCCACCGACGAGCAGATCGACGCCTGGCTCGAACTGGCCGAGCTCGTCACCGACGAAGACTTCCGGCACAAGATCCGCACCATGGTGCTCAGCGGCGGCGAAGACTCGCGCTTGGAGTTCGGGCTGAACATCCGGCCGCTCGTCCTTGCTTACGCCGGCAGCGCCGTCGAGCGCGGAGTCGCTCCGCATGCCGTCGAGGGCCGGGACACGCTCGACCGGATCGTTCCGACCGACCTTCCGGTCGAGGAAGCCGCCGCGCTGGTCGCGTGGCTGGAGATGGTGGCCGATCCCCGGATCGAGCGCTACTGGCAGCTGCTCAGCATCATCAACGGCACCGAGGCCGGCCCGCCCACCGTGCCCGCCTTCGCATGGCTGCTCGCAGCCATCCGTGCGCACCGAATTGCCAACCGGCGCTCACTCGAGCGGGGTCGGTCAGGATCCGGGTCATCGGGCGGCATCCGCTTCGAACGGTAGGTGTGTGCCGAGGAGCCCCTGATCGAGCGACACCGGACGCCGTCGAATGGGCTCTGGCGCGCTATGCAGTGACACGCATATCGAACATTCCCGGTCGTTCGTGCTCGAGGGTGAGGTGCGGGTTCATCGATATGCGTGCCAGGCGAGGTTCGCGGCGAGCCCCAGCCCCATCAGGGCGATGATGACCCGCAGCACCTCCGGCCGCGTCCGGCGCACGACGGCCGGGCCGATCCGGCCGCCGACGAGGAAGCCGATCCCCAGCGGTACCACCGTGATCCAGTCCACCGGCCCGAACAGGGCGTAGGCGAGCGCGGCGACCGCGTTGGCCGCGCCGAGCAGGGTGTTCTTCATCGCGTTGCCGCGGGCGAAGGAGTCGGACGTCAACGCCAGCAGCAGCGCGAGCATCATGATGCCGGCGGCGGCGCCGAAGTACCCGCCGTACATCCCGATCAGCGCGACCCCGCCGGTCAGCAGCCATCCGTCGCGGCGCTCGCCCTCGCCCGGCCGGCGCGGCAGCAGGACCGCGGCCGAGGCCAGCGCGATCAGCCACGGCACGACGAGCTCGAACGACCCGGCCGGGGCGAGCAGCAGCAGGCCGCTGCCGACCACCCCGCCCAGGACGGCGGCGACGCCCAGCCACCGGATCCGGCCCGACTGGCCGGCCAGTTCGGCTCGCGACCCGGCGACGGCTCCGGCCGTGCCGCCAACGAGCGCGACACTGTTGGTGACGTTGGCGGTCACGGGCGGCAGGCCGAGCGCGAGCAGCACCGGATAGCTGACGAGCGACGCGACGCCGGCCGCGGCGCCGACGAGCCCGCCGCCGATCCCGGCCGCGAGCAGTATCGGATACATCCACCACGTCACGCGCCGAGTCTCGCGCACCGCCGACGGCCGTCGCGGCAAGGCCCCGCGAATCGGGCGAAGTCCACCGCGGAGTTACTGGACGTAGCAGCTCTTGGGGGTGCCGGGGATCGGGTCGCCGAAGGTCGCGTTGTCGCACGGGGTGCCGGCGGTGATTCGGCGGTACGCGTACTGGCCCGCGGCGCCGAATGCGACCTCGCGGGTGCCGGTGAACGCGCACGTTCTGGTCTCGGCGGCGCACGGGGTCCACGTCGTCGTGCCCGGCGGCGGGCCGGCCAGGTAGCAGGCCTTGGCGGTGTTCGGCGCCGGGTCGCCGAACACCGCGTTGCCGCACGCGGTGCCGCCGGTCAGGGTGGCGAAGCGGAACTGGCCGGATGCGCCGTAGGCGACCGTGGCCGATCCGGCGAACGCGCACGTGCCGGTCTCGGATGCGCACCGGGTCCAGGTCGTGTTCGCCGGCGGCGGGGCGATGAGGTAGCAGGCCTTCGACACGTTCGGCAGCGGGTCGCCGAACACCCGGTTGCCGCACGCGGTGCCGCCGGTGAGGGCGGCGTACCGGTACTGGCCGGCGGCGCCGTAGGCGACGGTCTGGGTGCCGGTGAACGCGCACGTGCCGGTCTCCGTCGCGCACCTCGGCCAGGCGCCGGGCAGGGCCGGTGACGGCGTCGGGGCGACGGCGCCGGTGAAGTGCCAGGCGCCGGAGCCGACCGTGTAGACGGTCTCGGTGCCGGTCGCCGACACCTGGGTCGCGCCGGCCGACGGGGTCACGGTGGCGTCGCCGCGGCCGAAGTTCGGCACGTGTACCGTCGCGGCCGCGCCGACCGGGACGGTGACGTCGAGCGCGATCTGCTGACCGGTGACCGTCCACGACGAGGCGACCGGGCCGCGGACCGTGTCGATGGAGGCGGCGACGTGTTGCAGGCCGGCGGGCACCCGCGGGTCGACGGTCAGCGACGCATAGCCGGGTCCGGTCGGCTGGATGCCGGCGAGCTGGGTGTACAGCGACGCGTTGATGCCGGCGAACATGGCGTGGTCGTGTGTCTCCATCGAGGAGGCGTACGTCCACTCTTCCCACGGGGTCGTCGCGCCGCGGCCGATCTCGTAGCCGAAGCCCGGGTACGTCGTCTGGTCCAGCACCGTCATCGCCACGTCGACGCGGCCGATGCGGGCCAGGGCGTCCATGAGGTACCGGGTGCCGAAGATCCCGGTGTCAAGGTGGCCGCCGTTGCGGTTGAGGACGGTGTCGACGAGCCGGGCGCCGACCGCGGTGACGTTGGCGTCCGGCACCAGGCCGAAGGCGAGGGGCAGCACGCTGGTGGTCTGGCGGCCGCTGCCGTAGCCGGCGCCGTCGGGGTTGAGGAAGCGCGCGTTGAACGCCTGTTTGATGTTCTCGGCCAGCTGGGTGTAGCGGGCGGCGTCGGCGGCCTGGCCCAGGGCCGTGGCCGCCTTGGCGACGGTGTGCGCCTGGCGGTACGACAGCGCGGTGTTGACGATCGAGACCTCGCTGGTGCAGCTGCCCGCGCTCGGGTTGCCCTGGCCGCCGTTGGCGTTGGGGCCGAGGTCGGGCGGGCACCAGTCGCCGAATCCGGTCGTCCAGATGTAGCCGGGCACGTTGGCGGCGTTGGTGTCGACGAAGCGTTGCATCGCCGGGTACGTGGCGGCCAGGGTGTCGCGGTCGCCGTACTGCTCGTAGAGCGCCCAGGCGAGTACCACCTGATCGCCACCCATGTCCGGCTGCTGCGCGTTGCCGGCGTCGTTCGGCAGCGCCGTGCCGGGCGGCATGTCCAGCAGGTAGTTGGCGTAGAAGCCGCCCATGCCGAACTCGCGGATCGACGCGTCGTGGTAGGCCTGCACGTCCATCCCGGGCGGCGTGCGCTCGTCGCGGACCGGGTTGTCGGTCGGGATGCTCATCGAGTTGTTGAGGATGGCCCAGCGGTTGTTCTGCCAGATCTGGTTCAGCAGCGGATCGGACGAGGTGAACGCGCCGGTCGAGGGCACGGCGGCGTGCACGACACGGGCGTCGAGGCTGCTCGCGGCCGGCGTGCCGGGGAAGCCGGTGACCTCGACGTAGCGGAAGCCGTGATAGGTGAACCGCGGCTCGTAGGTCTCCACCGTGCCGGTGCCGGCGAGGGTGTAGGCGTCGGTCGACGCGGCGTTGCGGTTCGTGGTGGTGTCGAGCATGCCGTTGGCCTGCACCTCTTCGGCGGTGCGCAGCCGGACGGTGGTGCCGGCCGGCCCCTGCACGCGCAGGCGTGGCCAGCCGGCGATATTTTGCCCGAAGTCGTACACGTAGGTGCCCGGCTGCGGCTGGCTGACCTTGACGGGCGGTCGCGTGGCGGCGACGCGGATCGGCGGCAGCGTGGCGGCGGTGAGCGTCGCCGACGGCGCGGCCACGGCCCGCACGGCGCTCCAGCCGGTCGAGGCGTTGCCGGGCTGGTCCCAGCCGGGCCGCTCGAGCCGGGCGTCGTAGGTCTCGCCGGCGTAGAGGTCGTCGGCGGTGATCGGCCCGGTCGCCCATGTCCACGACGGGTCGGTGACGATGCTCTGGTGGCTGCCGTCGGTGAACGCGACGTCGAGCAGCAGGATCGCCTGCTTCGGCCCGGTCCAGCGGAAGCCGTACGGGCTGAACGTCGGCCCGTAGCCGTCGCCGAGCCACAGCCCTACGGCGTTGGCGCCGGCGTGGACGGCGCCGGTGATGTCGTAGGTGGTGTACAGGTTGCGCTGCGCGTAGGGGGTGTTCGCCGGCGCGAGCACCTGGTCGCCGACCTTGGCGCCGTTGAGCCGCAGCT
This sequence comes from Dactylosporangium darangshiense, assembly GCF_039537565.1. Taxonomy (NCBI): domain Bacteria; kingdom Bacillati; phylum Actinomycetota; class Actinomycetes; order Micromonosporales; family Micromonosporaceae; genus Dactylosporangium; species Dactylosporangium darangshiense. The sequence goes on along the minus strand of NZ_BAABAT010000035.1, from coordinate 93,404 downwards.
CGTAGAAGCCGAGCCCGTCGACGTAGGCGCGGGCCGCCGCGATCGGCTTCGCGGGGAGGGTGAAGCCGGCGCGCAGCATGGGCGCGGCCGTCGTCGCGGTGCCGGGGCTGATCCACTGCGCGCCCTTCCAGTCCTGGGCGGCGAACAGCCCGGTCTCCCAGCGGGCGGCCGGGCTCCAGGCCGACGGCTGGTCGTGGGCGTCCCACACCTGCACGGCCCAGGAGTAGGCCCGCGCCGGCTGCAGCGCCGGCCCGCCGTAGGGCACGGCGACGGAGTCGGCGGTGGCGACCTTGCCGCTGTCCCAGACGTCCGCGCTGCCGGGGACGTTTAAAACGTTTCAAAGACCCGGTTATGCCCGAGCATAGACACACATCACTGCTGAGACAAGTGCGGGCCGCCTGATCGGGCCGGCGAGAAGCAGGGCAGGATGGTCGCAGTTGGAAGCTGAAGGCAGGCTGAACCGGCGGTGCGGGCGATTCAGCGGCGCCTCAGCCGGGCCGGCCTAGCTTCGGGTGATGCTGGATCGGCTTCGCGGCCTTCGCTCATCGGTCCTGACGGTTCCGCCGCCGCGCACGATCGCCCGCCTCGTGCTCGCGTGGGCGGTCGCCTGGTTCGTGGTGATGGCAATCGGCGGCGGCTCGTCGTGGCCCTTCTTCGTGCAGGGAGCGTCGGCGCTCGCCGACGTCGACGACCGTGTCCGCGGCGGGCTGCACCTCTACGCCGCCGCTCCGGTGCTGCAGATCGGGCCGCTCAGCTTCCTGGCCGTGCTGCTCCTGCTCCCGGCCGGCGCGATCGCCGCCCTGGCCGGCTGGCAGGTGCTCGGCGCCGCCGCCGGGTTGCTGATCCTGTGGCTCGTGCGCGGGCTGGTGCCGCGGTGGCACCGCGACGACGGCTGGCTCGCCCTCGGCGCGGCGTACTTCATGCCGGTGTGGATGTTTCTCGCCGTCGGCGTCGCCCACCTCGACGACGTCCTTGCGCTGCTGCTGTCGGTCGCCGCGCTGCGCACTGCCCGCGATGCCCGAGCCTGGCCCACCGGGCTGCTGCTCGGATTGGCTGCCGATGCGAAACCGTGGGCCGTCGGCTTCGCGGCGATCCTGCTGCTGCTGCCCGGCTGGCGACGCCGGCTCGTCGCCGCGGCCGCACTGATGGCCGCGGTCGCCGCCGCGTGGCTGCCGTTCTTCGTCGCCGACCCGGGCACCAGCAACGCGGTGCGGTACACCATCCAGAACGCCCCGGTCTCGGCACTGCACGCCCTCGGCATCCACGACCCCCGGACCCCGTCGTGGGACCGCCCCGCCCAGCTCCTGCTCGCCCTGGCCCTCGGCGCGATCGCCGTCCGGCGCGGGCGCTGGGCGGCGATCCCGCTCCTGGCCGTGGCGTCCCGGCTGGTGCTGGAGCCCGGCGGCAACAAGTACTACATCGCCGGCGTCGTCGTCGGCACCATCATCTGGGACTTTGCCGGCTCCCGCCACGACGTGCCCTGGTGGACGCTGTCGGCGTGCCTGGCGCTGTTCGTGGCCCGGTGGATTCCGATGCCGAATCCGGTGCGCGGCTGGCTGCTCGTCGCCCTGTTCGCGGCCGCCTGCAGCCTCCTGCTCGGCCGCCGACGGCCCGCGTCGCCTCCGCCGAGGGGGGTGGCTTCCTACGCTGCCGGACCGCCGGGCGTGATCAACCCGGTCTCGTAGGCGACGATGATCGCCTGGGTGCGGTCGCGGATGCCGAGTTTGGCGAAGATCCGCGTGACGTGGGTCTTCACGGTGGTCTCGCTGATCTGCAGGTGCCGCGCGAGTTCCAGGTTGCTCAGGCCGCGGGCGATGAGCCGCAGGATGTCCAGCTCCCGTGGCGTGAGACCGGACAGGTCGCGGTGCAGGGTGTCGCCGTCGGGTTGCTTGGCGAAGCGTTCGACGAGGCGGCGGGTGACGCTGGGCGCGAGCAGTGCGTCGCCGGCCCGGGCCATGCGCACGGCGGCGACGAGCCGGTCGGCGGTGAGGTCCTTGAGCAGGAAGCCGCTCGCGCCCGCGCGGAGCGCGGCGTACACGTACCGGTCCAGGTCGAAGGTGGTCAGGATGAGGATCCGCGGCGGATCGGGATGGTCGGCCAGGATGCGGCGGGTGGCCTCCAGGCCGTCCATGGTGGGCATGCGGATGTCCATGAGGACCACGTCGGGCCGCGTGCGCCGGACCGCCTCGATCGCCTCCGCCCCGTCGCCGGCCTCGGCGACGACCTCGATCCCGTCGGCGGCCAGGATCATGGTGAACCCGGTGCGGACGAGCGCCTGGTCGTCGGCCACCACCACGCGCAGGGGCCGGTCCCCGTCGCGTTCCGGGGCGCTCACGCCCGGTCCAGCGGGATCGTGGCGAGCACCTGGTAGCCGCCGGCCGGTAGCGGCCCGTTGTCGAGGGTCCCGCCGTAGACGGCGATCCGCTCCCGCAGGCCGATGAGCCCGCGGCCGTTGCCGGCGTTGGCGGACGGCCCGGCGCTCCCGCCGTCGTCGGTGACCCGGATCCGCACCGCCGCGGGCAGGTGCTCCACGACGATGCGCACGTGGGCGCCGGAAGCGTGCTTGACGGTGTTCGTGAGCGCCTCCTGCACGACCCGGTACGCGGCGAGGTCGATCCCCGGCGGCAGCGGCACCGGCGTGCCGGTGACGGTCACGTCGACCGGGGTGCCGGCGGCGCGCACCCGCTCCACGAGCTCGGGCACCCGGTCCAGGCCGGGCGCGGGCAGCAGGTCCTCCGGGCTGTCCTGGTCGGGCTCGTCGCCGCTCATGCTCAGCAGGCCCATGACGTGGCGAAGCTCCTGCATCGCCGCCCGGCCGCCGGACTCGATGGCGGCCAGTGCCGGCTCGACCTTGTCCGGTGCGGAGGGCAGCACGCGCCGGGCCGCGGCCGCCTGCACGACCATGACGCTGACGTTGTGGGTGACCACGTCGTGCAGCTCCTGGGCGATGCGGGCGCGTTCGCGCTGGACCGCGAGGGCCGCCTGTGCCTCGCGCTGCGCCTCAGCCGTCCGGACCCGCTGCTGCATGTTGTGCACGGCGTTGGCCGCGAGCCCGACCGGGATGAGCAGCAGGAGCAGGAGCAGGCCGGGCCGGCCGACCGGCAGGTTCGCCCGGTGCAGCACGAAGGGCAGGCCGCCGGCGGCGACGCTGACGATCGCGGGGATCCGGTAGGGGCTGTACATGACGGCACCGTAGGCGGCGATGACGCAGGCGGCGAACGTGAACGTCGGGTCGAAGCCCGGCGCCAGATGGTAGGTCTGTGTGGCCAGTCCGACGATCCAGAAGACCGTGAGCGGGTACCGCCGCCGCGCCGCCAGCGGCAGGGTGGACAGCGCGGTCAGCAGACCCCACAGCACGGCCTGCTGCCAGGGCATGCTGCCGAAGTAGGGGATCTCGTCGGGCAGCCGGCCGGGCGGCGGCGGGATCGGCGCACCCGTCGACGTCATCGTCACCTGGCCCTGGACCCGCCCGGTGAAGCCGTTGAATGCGCCCACGGCCAGCCCGACGGCGAGGGCGGCGTCGGCGATGAACGCCCATCGGGACCGGGCCGGCGGCGTGACCGCGTCGCGGCGCAGCGCCGCCCGGCCGCTGCGCAGCCGTTCACCGAACGATGCCCTGGTCATCGGGTCAGTGTGTCAAAGCCGCCGGCCGGGCACATCGCCCGCGGGTCACCATCCGGCCGGGCTTCGGGTCGTAGTACCGCAGGAGGACCTCGAGGCGGCGGTCGTACCGGCGGGGAAGGCGATGTCGTCGCCGGGATCGACGCGGCGTGCCGGTGCCGGTTCATAGCGTGCAGGCACAGGTCGACGAAGACGGAGGAGTACCCGATGCCCATGGTCGAGGCCGAGCACCTGTTCCGGTCGTTCGGCACCACCCCGGCCCTGCGTGACGCCAGCGTGGCGGTCGCGGCGGGCGAGATCCTGGCCGTGATGGGCCCCAGCGGGTCCGGCAAGTCCACCCTGCTGCACTGCCTGTCCGGCATCTTCGTTCCCGACAGCGGCGAGATCCGCTACGACGGCCGGCGGCTGGACACGCTGCCGGAGCCCGCGCGTACCGCCCTGCGGCGCACGGCGTTCGGGTTCGTGTTCCAGTTCGGTCAGCTGGTGCCGGAGCTGACGGTCGCGGACAACATCGCCCTGCCGCTGCTGCTGAACAAGGTCCGCCGACAACAGGCGTATGCCACGGCGGCGGGCTGGCTGGACCGGCTCGAGCTCGAGGGTCTCGGCGGCCGGCGCACCGGCGAGCTGTCCGGCGGCCAGGCGCAGCGGGTCGCGATCGCCCGGGCGTTGGCCATCGGCCCGCGGGTGCTGTTCGCCGACGAGCCCACCGGGTCGCTGGACTCGGTGACCGGTGAGACCGTGATGCGCCTGCTGGTCGGCCTGGCGCGCGAGGAGGGCGTCGCGGTGGTGCTGGTGACCCACGACAGCCGGGTCGCCGGATACGCCGACCGTCGCGTCGTCGTCCGCGACGGCCGGGTGTTCGCGTCGCACGAGGTGGAGGCGGGCCGATGATGCTCCTGCTCGGCGCGAGGCTGACGCTGCGCAGCGGCCGGGAGGCGCTCACCCGGCTCGTGGTGATCGCCGCCGCGGTAGCCGTCGGGGTTACCGTGCTGCTGGCCGTCCTGGCCGAGTTCAACGCGTTCCAGGCCACCGCACACACGCGGTGCTGGCAGTGCACCAGCGGTGCGCCGGTCGGCGCGGCCGGGCCCGGCGAGCGTGGGGAGCTGTGGAACTACAGCGAGGACTACTTCGACGGCCGGGTGGTGCAGCGCCTCGACGTCGCCGCCCTGTCGCCGGACGCACCGGTCGTGCCGGGCCTGTCCCGGCTGCCCGCCGCCGGGGAGTACTACGCCTCACCGGCGCTGCACCGGCTGCTGGCCGGGGTGCCGCGCGATGAGCTCGCCGACCGCTTTCCCGGGGTGGCCACCGGCGAGATCGGCGACGCCGGGCTCGCCCGACCGGACGACCTGGTGATCGTCGTCGGGCGGGCGCCGGCCGACCTCGCCGCGCTGCCGGCCACCCGCGTTGTCGGCGAGATCTCGGCCCGCACGCAGATCGACGGCACGACCAACCTGTACCGCTACGGCATCGGCATGGTCGCGGTCGGCTTGCTGTTCCCGCTGTTGACGCTCATCGGCACCGCCACCCGGCTGGCCGCCGCCCGGCGGGAGGAGCGCTTCGCCGCGTTCCGGCTCGCCGGCGCGACCCCCTGGCAGGTCGGCGTTGTCGCGTCGGTCGAGGCCATCCTCGGCGCGGCAGCGGGCTCGCTGCTCGGCGTCGCGCTGTTCCAGCCGCTGCGCCCGGTGATCGCCGGGCTGGCGGTCGTCGGCTCCCCGTACTTCGGCTCGCTCGTGACGCCGAGTCTCGTGCAGTACCTCGCGGTCGTGCTCGGTGTGCCGTCGGCCGCCGCGCTGGCCGCCGTGATGTCGCTGCGCCGCGTCCAGCGGTCCCCGTTCGGGGCGAGCCGCAAGGTCACGCCGCCCCCGCCGTCGGCGTGGCGGTTGGCGCCGCTCGTCGCCGGCCTGGTGCTGTTCGCGGTGGCCCCGCTGGTCCTCGACCGGCAGCCGGCGGGGCCCGGCCTGTCCGGCGGGCCCGGCAACGCCGCGCTGCCCTTGTCGCTGGCCGGGCTGCTGGTGACCATGGCGGGGCTGGTGTCGTCCGGATCGTGGCTGACGTCGCAGGGCTCCGGGCTGGTGGCCCGGGCGGCGCGGCGGGCCTCGACGCTGCTGGCGTCGCGGCGGCTGGCCGACAATCCCAGGGCCGCGTTCCGATCGGTCGGTGGCCTGGTCCTCGCCGTGTTCGTCGGCACGGTCATCGCCTGCGTCATCCCGGCGGTCGACGCGGGCATGCGCGCCGCCGGCGGCGGCACCCTCACCGGCGTGTTGCGGGTGTCGTTCGTGCCCGAACCGGACCCGGCCGCCGAGCATCCGGTGCTGGGCCTGGCACCGGACGCGGGACGGGCGCTGGTGCAGCGGCTGCGGGCGTTGCCGGGCACGGCGGTGCTGCCGCTGTACGCGCCCGAGGCGCGGCTGACCGGCTATGCCTGCGTCGGCGCCAACGCGTGCGCGCCAACCGAGGCGGCGATCGCCTGTGCCGACCTGACGCCGTTCCCGGCGCTGGGCCGGTGCCCGGCGGGCGGGCCGGCCATCCGGGCGCAGTTCGGGCTGCTGCTCAGCCACGACAACGTCGCCGGGCTGGGCCTGCCGTTCGCCGGCCGCGACAGCGAGCAGTTCGGCACCGACCCGGCCGCGCAGCCGCTCGAGGCGTTGCTGGTCCGCGTCGGCGACCCCGCCACCCTGGAGCGGGTCCGGACGCTGCTGGCCGGATACACCGCCCGGATCGGCGCGACGAGCGCGCCGAAGACCTTCGGCGAGAGCATCGCGCTGCGTGCGGCCCGTTACCGGCAGGTGCAGCAGGTGACGCTGGCCGTCGTGGCGGTGACCCTGCTCGTGGCCGGATGCAGCCTGGCGGTGGCGGTCGGCGGCGGTCTCGTGGAGCGCCGCCGGCCGTTCACCCTGCTGCGCGTCGCCGGCGCCCCGGCGCCGGTCCTGTTCCGCGTCGTGGCGTTGGAGTCCCTGGTACCGCTGGTCTCGGCCACGGCGGTGGCGGTCGTGGCCGGTGCGGTCGTCGCGATGTCGGTCACGCACACGCTGGCGCCCGGCGGAGCGCCGCTGCGGGCGCCGGGGCCCGGGTATCTCGCCGCCCTGGCGGTGGGATTCGCCGCGGCACTGGCCGCGATCGCATCCACGCTGCCGCTGCTGCGCCGGATGACCGATCCCGACGGGGCCCGGTTCGAGTAGCCGCGCGGCCGGGCCCGCAGCGGGTATTGACGCGATCCGCATAGTTGTTGTGTGACGGTGAGCCGCCAGTCGACCGTGATCGGCATCGCGGGCGCACTCGCCGCGGCCTTCGGGTTGTTCGCCATCGTCACGGCCTGGGGCTGCAGCCCTTTCGGGTTCTGGGTCGACCTCGTGAGCCAGCCGGTCGGCCTGTTCTTCGTGGCGGTCGGCGTCGTGGTGGGTGTCAACCAGCCCAATGGTGCCCGGATGGGCTGGTTGCTGCTCGCCATGGGCACCGCCTACTACCTGTCCGATCTGCAGTGCAGCACCGATCGCCGGCTGTTCGTCGCGGGCTTCGTGCTGTTCCAGGTGAACTCGGTGGTGCTGACGCACCTGCTGCTGGCCTCCCCTGACGGGCGGCTGCGTCCCAGGTCGGCCACGGTCGTCGTCGTGGCGCTGTACGTCACGACGCCGCTGTTCCAAGCGTTGCGGGCGCTCGCCGAGGACCCGTTGCAGCCGCAGTTGTGGGGCGATCCGGACGCCGACTACTCGGTCTGGGCACTGGCCGGCAGCATCGTCGGCGCGCTGCTCACCGCGGCGGCGCTCCTGCTGGTCCTCCGGCGCTGGATCAAGGAGTCACGCGCGGCACGCCGGGCCCGGCGGCTGTTCTGGCTGTCGGTGTCGCTGGTCGGTGTGGCCGCCGGTGCGGCCGCGGCGGGCGCGCTCCTGCACGTCCCGATCGGGGGCCAGGGCGCGATCCTGGTCGGCTACGACCTCGCGATCGCCCTGGTCGGCGCCGCGGCGTTGGTCGGCGGCCCGATCAGTACCCTGCTGGCGCACCGCCGGATGACGCGGATGCTCGCCGGCCTCGACGCCGGGACGCGGCTCGGTGACCGCCTGGCGCACGCGCTGGGCGATCCGGGGCTGGTGTTGCTGTACCCGAGGGCCGATGGGGACGGCTGGGAGGACGAGGCCGGTCGGCGGGCCGAGCCGCCCGCGGGGTCCGTCGAAACGCCTGTCGGCCCGCAGGACGCACCGATGGCCCTCCTGGCGCACGACCGGTTCCTGCAGGAGTACCCGCAGAGCGAGCGGCTCGCCGCGGCCGCGACGATCGCGCGGCTCATCATCGGGGTGCAGATCGCCGATCGGGCCCGCCTCCGGGAGATCCAGGCGCTGCACGCGGCCAACGAGCGCAGTCAGCGCAAGGTCGAACGCGACACCCGGCACGCGACCATGCTGGCCCTGCACGACGGGCCGGCCAACGAATTGTGGGTGCTCGTGGGCCGGCTGAAGGATCTCGAGTCGGGCTGCACCGTCGCCGCCGACCGGCAGCAGTTGCACGCCCTGCACTCCGGGTTCCTCGCCGCCATCGAGAATCTCCGGTCGGCGATCCGGGGCATTCATCCGCCGAAGCTGATCGACGAGGGCGTCGAGCCGGCGGTCCGCAGCGCATTCGCGGGTACGACGCCGAAACTCACCTTCGACGCGCCACCGCGGCGATGGCCGCCGGACCTGGAGTTCGACATGTACAACATCCTGCGCGAGGCCATCGCCAACGCGCAGAAGCACGCCCAGGCCACCAGCATCGACGTGACGATCCGCCAGGACGGCGACCGGATCGTCATCGTCGTCGCCGACGACGGCCAAGGCGGCGTGCGGACGGACCGGTTCGGCTCCGGCATGTCGACCATGCGACGGAGGGCCGAGGGACACGGCGGCCGGCTCGACGTGAGCTCCGGCGCCGGCGGAACGACGATCACGGTGTCACTGTCGTGCGCGTGATCGTCGCCGACGACTCGCGGCTGCTGTGGGAGTCGGTCGACGAGAGGCTGCGCGAGCGCGGTCATCCGGCCGCGCGATGGGCGCCGAGCCTGCGCGACCTGGTGTCGATGGCCGCAGCGGACCCGCCGGACCTCGTCCTGCTGGACATGCGGATGCCCGCGACGCCCGGCGGTGCGGTGCTCGGCCAGGCCGGTGCCATCGCCGCCCGGCACCTGCGCATCAGGCGGCCGGACCTGCCGATCCTGGTGATGTCCGGGCACACCGACGTGCCGCTGATCGAGGAGATCCTGCGGCTCGGCGGCGCCGTCGGCTTCCAGTCCAAGGATGCCGGGATCGGCTGGCGCGAGGTCGTGGGGATCATGGAGCGGGTCTGTGCCGGTGCCGTGCACGTCGATGCGGGGACCGTCGAGCTGCTGATGCAGCAGAGCCGGTCGGCCGGTGCGTTCGACGCGTTGACCGCGGCCGAGGAGCAGGTTCTCCTGCTCATCGCCCAGGCCCGGACCAACAAGGCGATCGCCGGCGAGCTGCACTACACGGAGAAGAGCGTCGAGGACCTGGTGGGCTCCATCTACCGCAAACTGCGGTTCGAAGGCGACCGCCGCCAGGTCAACCTCCGCGTCCGGGCGGCGCTGGACTACCTGCAGGACCGGCGGACGATGGCGGTGTGCGTGCTCGAGGTCGTCGGGACGCAGGCCGACCGGTCCAACGCCCTGCACGCGACGGTGCGATGCCTGATCGGCCGGGCCGCCACGGCGGACGTCTTCCTCACGCTGACCGAAACCGGCCCGACGCTGGTGGAAGCCGAGCTCGTCAGCCTGAGCGCCAACGGCCGGCCGCTCGACCATCTGGACCCGGGAAGGGCCGCGGAAGCGGTGTTCAGGGGCCGGGGCGCGCACCTCATCGGGGCGCCCTGCACCCTCGATCGGGACATCCGGCCGCGAATACGCTGAGTCATCGCCGGCACACGGACGGGATTTCCCGGTCGAACAGCCGGGTTCGCCCCGGTACCGGGCGGCCGGGCCGGCCAACAGACTCGAGCTCGTGCCGACCTTCCAGATGACCGCGGCGTACCAGTTCAACAACGCCTCCCCTCCCGAACGCCTCCTGCTCGACCAGGCCCTCGCCGCCTATCGCGGTCTCGTCAAGAACCTGATCACGCTGGGAGGGTTCGAACTGCACATGAGCTCGCAGGGCGGGAAGATCCGGGTTCTGCTCACCCCGTATGCGCGCGACGTGCGCCGGACCGATCTGCTCGGCGGCAGTGAACGGTTCCTCGAGCTCGTCGCGATCCCGAGCGCGCCCACGTGCCGTTGTGCGGCCGCGCCCGACCGGGTGGAGATCACGCGGAAGCTCCGGCTCGTCGCGACCGGGAACCTGCGCGACGCGCCGCCGGTGCCCCTGCCGCCCGGCGCCCGGCGGCCGCGCACCTTCGATCAGCCCGCCGACGTCGTCCGCCTGTTGCCGCCGGGACCCTGGCTGTGGGCGACCGCACTGGCCGTCGACGAGGCGAGCGAGACGCTGACCAAGCTGATCGCGCCGAAAGAGTCCTACCTCGTGGCGCTGCCGCACCCGACGGCCAGCAAGCTTCCCGAGCGTTCGTGGGCGGCCACGACCCGCCAGCTGAGCGAGGAGCCCGGATGTGTGCGGCTGCGCTGCGTCACGCCGGCCATCAGCGACGCCGACCGCGACTATGCGCAGTCCGCCCTGGGCCACTACCTGCACAGCCGCGTCCCGGCGGCCGATCCGGACGACGGCGTCGCGCTCCTGCAGGCCGTGATGAACCGCGGCCCGGTGGTGAGCATCTCGATCACCGTCGTCGGCGGTCCCGGCCTCGTGTCGGCGGTCTGCTCGGACCTCGATCCGGAGGCGCTGCACGGCACGGACGCCGGCAGCGCGGCGCACCAGGACGGCCAGACCCTGCCGGCGTCGATGCTCGCCTACGCGAACCGGTACCTCATGTCCGAGGCGGTCGATCTCGCCCTGGTCCCGTTCGGGCCGTACGACACGCTCCCCGGGATCCCGGCGATACCGGCCTCGCCGCTGGCCCGTCCCCAGATCCGGCCGCCGGCCGCCGCGGGCACCGTCCTGCTGGGTGCGGTCGCGCGCCCGCACACGGGCCAGGACCTGCGCACCGACATCGACCGCATCACCGAGCACGTCGTCATCCTGGGACAGGCCGGCGCGGGCAAGACCAACACCCTGCGCAACCTCGGCGTACAACTGGCCGAGGAGGATGTGTCGACCGTCTGGATCGACACGGCCAAGTCGGTGCTCGGCGGGACGATGACCGAGCTCGGCGGCCGGATCTGGGACTTCTCGGCCGCACCGGGCCGGGTACTGCGGTTCAACCCGTTCGTGCCGCCCGACCGGGTCACCGTCTACCGCCACATTCCCCTGATCGCCACCGCGCTCGCGATGACCTTCCCGGTCACCGCGCTCGGCCACACCATGCTGACCAACATGATCGTCCGGCTCTACCTGGACAAGCTCGGCGCCAAGCGGGCCGCCGATCTGGTGACGATCACGGGCGCGGCGCTGCGCACGATGGGCCGGCGAATCCCGACCATGACCGACCTGATCCTGTCGTGGCCGCAGCGGTACCGCCCGCAGCTCGCCGGCCACGACACGTGGAGCGCCGCGACCATCGCCTTCTTCGACGAACGGTGGCGAGCACTGGAGACGTCGCTGCTGCGCGACATCACCAGCCCGGACGACCCCCGCCTCGGCATCGAGACCCTCGTCGCCGGTACCCACCTCATCGAGCTGCGCGAGATCGGCAACGACGACGAGATCAACGCGCTCATGCTGATGCTGTTCGGCATGCTCTGCGAGCATTGGCAGTCCACCCCGGCCGGCAACGGCCGGCGACTGCGGCAGGCCCTGCTCATCGACGAGGCTCACCGTCTCGCGGGCCGCCCGCGCGACGGCGACCAGCTCACCGTGTCCGCGGAGGCGAGCCTGGCGCGGCTGGTCACCCGGATGACGAAGGAGTGCCGGGAGAGCGGCCTCGGCCTCGTGATGGCCGAACAGAGCGTGCGCGACCTCAACCCCGCCGTCCTGACGAACACCGCCACCACCATCGTCCACCGTGTCGTCGACGGCGCCGACCGGGCGGAGCTGGCGCTGCGGTTCGGCGTGGACCCCACCGCACTGCGCGGGATCTCGGCGTTGCCCGACGGCTACGCCATGGTCAAGACGGCCGAGCTCGACGCGCCGGCCACCGTCTGCATCCCCTATCGCCTCGACCGGAAGGGCACCGTCCAGTGACCGTGACGCTCCCCAGCGACGGCCTTGCCGTCGTCAACAACCTGCTCAAACAGCTCAAGGAAGGCGTACCGGCCAACGCCTCCCTGGTCACCCTGGCCTTTCTCGGCATCAGCCGGGTCGGCAAGACGACGATGCTCGACACGATGGCGGAGCAGTTCCTGGAGACGTTCCGGCCGGCCGACGGCAGCGAAGCCACCGTCACGCTCAATCCGGAGAGCCCCGCCACCGCACTGACGTCCGGCGGCGGCCGGCTGCAGGAGCTGCGCTCGCGGCTGCGTCGTCATCGGGATCCGTCGGTGGACCTGCCGCGCGACATCTTCGACGGTGCGATCCCACCCACGAAGATCCCGACCGTCCACCGGTGGGTCTTCGACGTCGTCCGCGCCATCGGCACGCAGGTGTTCTTCCGCATGGCCGATCCGCCCGGCGCCTGGCTGAACAACGCGCAGGGGTGGGAGTTCGAGGCCATGACGCGCCTGATCGAGGCCGTCGACATCGTCGCCATCCCCATCGACACCGCCGCGCTGCTGCAGGGCGACCGCGATCTCAACGAGCTGCGCAACGCACCGTCCGAGATCCGGGCGTTCTTCCAGTACCTGTCCACCCGGCCGGAGAGCTCGCGGCGCAGCGGCTGGCTCTTCCTGCTCATCCCGATTCGCTGCGAGTGGTGGCGATGGGACGACGCCCAGGACGCCGACGGGAACCGGCTCTCGCGGGCCGTCGAGGCACAGCGGATCTTCGACCAGGTCAAACTGGCCTACCGCGACCTGATCGACGTCGTCCGGCAGAAATGGCCCGCTTCCGAGTTCGTCGTCACCCCGGTCGAGACCCTCGGCAGCGTGTACCACCATCGGTTCGCGGACGGCGACGAGCTGCCCTACGGCGTGTTCCGCAAGAAGTCCGCGGACGCGTCCGTCAAGGGCGTCGACACCGAACAGCCGGTCCTGCACGTCCTGTCGCGAATCCTTGCCGTCCAGGACGCCAACCGCCCGCGGCTCCTCGAGCGCGGCTGGCTGCACAATCTCTGGTTCGGGGTCCGGCAGGACATCATTGCCGCGGCCGAGCTGGTGCGGCGCAAGACGAAGGGCGCCAAGGGACAGCCGCCGAGAGACGGGTTCGGGTACCTGTGATGGGGGAGCCGACGGAGCCGACCGACCTGACCGTCCACCTGCGGACCCGGCATCCGAACACGACGGGCCGGATGGAAAACGGCGTACGGGTGCGCCCACGCGACTACCACTGGCATCGGGTGGACCCCGGGGGCGGCGAGGACGACGAGTGCGCGTTCCCGCCGGGGTACTTCGAGCCGATCCCGGGCGTCGGCGGGACGTACGCCGCGTTCGACGAGTACGTCGAGGGCCTCACCGGCCAAGAGCGCCGGCCGGTGCCGCTGGTACTGACGTCCGACCACGGCGGCACGCTGACACTGTTCGCTCCATCCGTGAGCAGCGCGCGGCACCGCTTCGAGCACGGCGCGCCGGTCGAGCTCTCCCTGCTCGTCCGCGGTGCGCCGGGCCACGTTGCCGGGCTCGCCGGCCACCTCCTGCGCGACCCGGACGGGATCGTCGGGGTGCTCGACGCGGCGGTCGTCTTCCGCGAGGACGACTACGAGTTCCGCGTCGACTGGCGGCCGGTCGTCGCGGCCATCGAGCGCGGCGGAGGCGCGGAGGCGACGCCGGGCCCGCGCGGCGAAGGCATCGTCGTCGTCGTGCCTCCGACCGCTGTTGCCCAACCCGCCCCGGCCCGCCGGCACGGGCTCATCCGCCTGGCGTCGCGGTGCGCCCGCGCCCTCTGGCCGTTCGGGAGATCGTGATGTCGGACCAGCGTGGACACGGGGAGATGACCCGTCGCGTCGCCGAGAACCTGTACACGATGCACGACACCATCAACGGGCTCACCCGCGAGGCGTTCGCGGAGCGCCTCGACCGGGCGCAGGCCGCCGCCGACGGTCCCACGTCGCTCCTGCCGTGGTGGCTGGTGCCCTTCGCGCAGGCGGACCACTCGCTGGCACTGCCGTTGTTTCGTTCGGTCGGCGAGAACGCCGAGGCGATCGTCGAGCACATCATGACGGAGCTCGAGCTGGCCCGGGCCGCACACCAGGACGGACGCGCGGACGACGAGATCGCCCACCTCGGCGCGGCCCTGCACACCATCGAGGACGGCTACGGCGGCCACGTGTGGCGCGACCAGCGGGCGGACCACGGCAATCCGCTCGCCGAGGTCGAAGCCATCAACACCTACGATCCCACCCTCCTCGTCAACCTTCCGCGGAGCCTGGACGACTGGGTCCTGACCGCGAACACCCATGACATCTCGGCCGACCACCACGAGCGTGACGATGACGGGAACGTCACGCTCAAGAACGTCGACCTGGCCGCGATCGAGGCCGGCACCGCGGTGCTCAACGCCTACCTCGGCCAGCGCGAGTCCCCGCACATGACCGAGCAGCTGGCCGGCATGGTCCGGCCGCTCTACGAACTGTCGCAGGACGCGCGGGTGAACTGGTTTCCCACCCCGCAATGGTTGACCGAGGACGGTCAGCGCGCCGCCGGCCTCGGCCAGCAACCGGCACCGACCACCGAGGCGTGCGAGGCCCCGCCGGAGCAGCCCGTAACGGTCGACAGTGCGTGCTGGGGTCCGTTGGCGTGTGTGCCCGAGCCGGTCAACGATGCATCGGCGGTGCTGGACAGTGCGTGCTGGGGTCCGTTGGCGTGTGTGCCCGAGCCGGTCAACGATGTATCGGCGGTGCTGGACAGTGCGTGCTGGGGTCCGGCGGCGTGTATGCCCGAACCGGCGGTCGTCGAACCGCCGGCGCCCGCCCCGATCTGCCCGATCGATGCACCGCCGGCCCCGTTCTGATCCGCCGCCGCGGATGCAACCATTGCCGCCCGCCCCGCCGTTGTATGTCTGGGAGGGACGGCCATGGCAGACACTGGGGAACTCGGCCGGCGGCGAGGGCGCGGGTTGGCGGTGATCGGCGGCGGGATCGCCGCGGCGGTCGTGCTGATCGCGGTGGCCCTGGCCGGCGGCCTGCTGGGCGGGCGCCATGGCGGCGCCACGCCGGCCGCTCCGGTGCCCGAGCCCTCCGTGGCCTACACCGGGTGTGCGAGCGCTCCGGCGTCGCCGCCGCCGTCAGCGGCCGCGGTCATGTGCGTGCCGGCCGAGATGACCCCGTCGCCGACCTACGGGACCACGGCCACGCCGAGCGTGCCGCCGCTGCAGTACAACCAGGCGCAGATCGCCCGGCTGACCGCGGCGTTCGAGCGGGACCTGCGGACCGTGGCGCCGCCCGGCACCACGTTCCTGGACACCCTCGTCAACGGCGATGCCGCCGGCCCGTTCGAGTTCGGCCCGAGCGGCGGCGCCCACCCCGACAACGGCGGCCGGTACGCCGAGGACTTCTCGGCCGCCCCCGACCTGCGCGACCGCTCCGGCACCGGCAACGTCCTGCTCCGGATCGGCCGGCCCTTCTCGGCGATCGCCCCGGACGGCCGCCCGTGGCCGCCCGGCTACGGTGTCGGGCAGTTCCGGGAATGCCCCGACCCCGACTGCACCCAGACCACCGGCCCGCACGGCGAGCGCATCGTGGCCATGCCGGACTTCCAGGACCACAACGGCGCGAAGATCGCCCGCATCGACGTGACGAAGCCCGACGGCACCGGCATCTGTCTGGAGGTACGCAACTGGGGCCTGGGCAACACGAAGGAGGAGACGGCGCCGAAGCGCCGCCCGCAGGTCCCGCTCACCCTGGACCAGATGATCGCGATCGCCACCGACCCGGCCCTGACCATGACGCCCCCGTGAACCGGACGCCGGCCACCGGGCGGGACGTCCGTCTCATCGGGCGCGCTGCCACTCCACCGGGCTGAGGCCGTACTCGGCGCGGAAGCGGCGCGCGAAGTGCCGGGCGCTGGCGAAGCCCCAGGCGTGTGCGACCGACGCCACCGTCGTGTCGGGGGACCCGGCCAGCTCGTCGTGGGCGCCGCGCAGGCGGCCGCGGATCACCCACTCCGACAGCTGCTCGCCGCGCTCGGCGAACGCGGCGTAGATCGCGCGGACCGACACGCCGTGCTCGGCGGCCAGCCGGGCGGCGCCGAGGTCGGGGTCGCGCTGGTGGTGGTCGATGTAGGCGGTGAGCCGGGTGAACAGGCTGTCGCGCAGCCACGGGTCGTCGGGGGCGCACGCGGACGCGATGACGGCGCGGATCAGTTCGACGGTCGAGGAGCCCAGCAGGTGTACCGCGGAATCCGGCTCGATCCGGTCCAGCACGCCGGGCAGTTGGAGCAGATGGCGCCGCAGCAGCTCGTACATCGGGCTCGCCGCCAGCCGCGGCACCGCGCTGCGCACCGCCTCCACCGGCAGGCCCAGGCGGCTGTAGTCGACCAGGACGGCCTGCAGCACCGACGGTTCGTCGACCTGGAAGTCCCACGGCGAGGTCAGGTCGGCCAGCTGCAGCTCGCCGATGCGGTCGCCGAAGGGCATGTCGCGGTGGCGCATCCGCACGGCGCCGCTGACCGGCAGGCCGAGCGAGATGCGCTCCGGGGTGCCCGAGTGCAGGTGGCGCTCGGTGCACGTCAGGCGGTGCGGCCCGGTGACGTTGTACAGCAGGTGCACGCCCTCGCCGAGTTCCCAGTGGCTGAGGCGGGCCCGGACCGGCTCGGCGACCGAAACGGCGGCGGGGGACAGCTGGGTGCTCAGCGCCGCCCGGATCGCGTCGGCGCGGTGCCGTTCGGGCAGCAGGGTCGTGTCCAGCAGTACCGCCATGAAGACTCCCTCCGATCGCGGCCAGGCTAGCGCGGCCGGGCGTCGACCTCCGGACCACATAGGATTGCCGGCGGCAGCGTCGTGGCGAAGAAGGAAGTCGCGCCAGCCTACGGAGCTGGAAACGCCGGTTCGAGTCCGGTCGGCGCTGCCCTCGACGAAGGGGGCCGGCGTGCGGGGGTGGCGACCGCCGGCGATGTCGCGGTACATGGTCGAGGAGTCGACGCGGCGGCGGCTGGCCGGTGACTGGCGGGGCGCGTGCGCGGCGGCGAACGTCGTGCTCGGCGCGAGCCTCGAGCAGGCCCTGGCCGGGCCGTCCGGCGCGCGCCTCGACGAGGACGTGCGCCACCTCGCCCCGGATCTGCTGCGGTGGTACACCGCGAGCCGGCCCGCCTGGGACCAGTACACGGGCATCACCTTCCACCTGCGCCGCCCGGACGGCAGCATCGCCCTGTCCGCCGAGGTGTCCGACCGCCGCGGCCCGCTGCAGATCCAGCTGAGCCCCGGCGCCGTCTGGTCCCGGCAGGCCCGCGAGCCGGCGGAGCTCCCGCCGTACCGGTGGGACGCCCGGCGCACCGCCGACCTGCGCCGGCGCTGCGGCGGCGCGACCCGGACGCCGTTCTTCGACACCGCCGGGCGGCCGCTCGGCGCGGACCGGGCCGGCGGCGACGGTCCGGAGGAGGTCACGGAGCGGGCCATCGCGCTGCACGACGCGGGCCGGGCCGCCGAGGCCTGGCATGCGGCCGGTTTCGACCTGCGGGTCCTGCTGTTCGAGCCCGAGTGGGGGCCGGTGCTGACCAACCCGGCCGCGCTGGCCGGCGGCGACGTCGAGCGGGTGCGCCGCCTCGAGGCCGACAAGGCCCTGGCGGGGCTGCGGCCGATCCACGCCGTGCTCGCCGAGCCGTGCGACGAGCCCGTCCGCCTCGCGTGGCGCGGCCGCTGCCTCGTCGTCGACTGGCCCGCCGACGCCCGGCCGCGGGCCCGCCTGGTGCCGGTGCCGCCGGACGGGCACCGCGACCCCGCGCGCGAGAGCCTCGAGCGCGCCGAGTTCGGCCGGCTGCTCGCCGAGATCCCCCTCGTCCGGCCCGACGCCGTTCGCTGCCCGCCCGAGCTGGCCGGGCTGCTGGACGGCACCGTACGCCGCGGCGACCTGCACCCGCTCGTGCAGGCCGCGCTCTTCCCGGACGCCGAACCGGTCCCGCCGCGGCACCCCGACCCGCCGCGCGACCGGGTCGAGGTGCCGTGCGCCGGCGCGATCCACGAGGTCGTGATGCGCGACGGCGCGATCCACGTGCCGCACACGCCGGACGAGATCCAGCGGGAGCGGGTCCTCGCCACGCTCGGCGGCCGCGTGCAGGGCTGCGCGGCCGCGGTCGACGGCTGGCGCGACCCGGCGATCCGCATGCCGCGCCGGATGCGCAACCTGCGCGAGCGGGTCCTGGACCTCGTGCGGCACGGCGACCCCGAAGCCATGGCCGCCGCGCTCGACCGCGGCCTGGACCCGCACCTGCGCAGCGAGAGCGGCGCGACGCTGCTGCACCTGCTGCCGCACTTCCCGGGCGCCGACCTGCTGCCGCGCCTGCTGGCCGCCGGGCTGGACCCGGTGGCGGAGGACCGCCGCGGCCGCACGCCGAAGCAGGCCGCCGCCGACGCCTACCGCCACGACCTGGTGGACGCGCTGCGAGCGTCCGGCGCCTGAACGGACAGCGGCGATGATCATCGTCGGGCATACTGGGCGGTATGAAGCTTGCCGAGGGCCTCACGCTGCGGGCCGACGCGGTGCGCCGCGCCGAGCAGCTGCGGGCGCGGGTCACCGCCAACGCGCGGTACCAGGAAGGTGAGCCGCCGGCCGAGGACGCAGCGGCGCTGCTGGCCGAGGCCGGCGCGGTGCTCGGCGAGCTGGAGTCGCTGATCCGGCGGATCAACCGCACCAACGCCGCGACGCAGGTCGACGGCGTCACGCTGACCGACCTGCTGGCCCGCCGGGACGTGCTGCGGCTGCGGCACAGCGTCGTCACCGACGCCGCGGGCGCGGCCGCCGGGGACAAGAGCCGCGGCGCCTACCGGCAGCTGCGCTCGGAGCTGAAGATGGTCTCGGCGCTGCCGGTGGCGCAGCTGCGCGCCGAGGCCGACGACCTGGCCCGGCAGCTGCGCGAGGTCGACACGGTCATCCAGCGCACCAACTGGCAGGTCGACCTGCTGGATTGAGACCGGGGCGCGGAGCAGGAGTGGAGGCGTGCACAGACCCGTTTGCGCCGGCGGGTAATCCGGCGCCTTTCTCCGGCACGCCGCGGGCGGCGTGGGGGTTCGATTCCCCGATCCACATCGCATGCCCAGCACACGGCACATGTGACGGAGGACAGCGCACGGCTCACTACCGGGTGCAGATCCACGCTCCGCGCCCCTTCGCCAGCCTCAAAGCCGAGATCGGCACCCGCGTCCGGGCCGGGTCGCCGGCGGCGCGGTCCGCTCAGCCGTTGCGGTGGTGTTTCTTCACGAAGGTGTACCCCGGAGCCAGCGGCACGTCATCGATCTGCTCACTGTCGACGGCCTGCCGGTGCAGCGACAGCTGCCGCGGTGAGGGCTGCGCCCCGGGCGGCAGCTTGCGCAGGAAGCCGCTGACCCAGTGCTCGCGCCGCTCGGAACCTTCCCCGCCCTCGTCGTCGCCGGGCACCGCCGCCGGCTCGATCAGCGGCGCGTAGAACAGCATCTCGGCCGGTTCCTCGCCGTCGATCGCCGGGTAGGACGGGTTGCCGCCACCGTCCACGCTGCCCTCGACCCGGGTCACGAACCCCTCCCGGATCAGCTGCTCGACGGCGTTGCGCAGCAGGAACGTCCCGCGGGCGCCGCGGCCGAGCCCGCCGCGGCGCACCAGCTGCGCCTCCGGGAACACCGCGCTGCCGTCGTCGAAGACCCGCCCCAGCCGCCGCACCGCCTGCAGCACCTTGCCGCGGTTCGAGACGCCGGGCGCGACCTCGCGGGTGACCACGACCGGGTCGTACTCGTGGTAGTAGTTGACGCCGTCGATGCGCATCGGCTCCTCCAGCACGACGGTGCGCACCACGACCTCGGCGCCGCCGGCCCGCCGGGCCAGGGCGACGACCATCCCGGGGTGCACGTCGTCGGGCCACGCGAGCCCGGTCAGGCGCCAGCCGTCGTCCTCGGCGGGCTCGGCGTCGAACTCCACCCGCCCCGGGGCGATCCCCTTCGCCCGGTGCTCGAGCGTCACGGTGACGTGTGGCGGAAGGACCGGCCCCCACTCGGCCGGCAGCGGGCAGCGGCCACCGTCGAGGTCGGCCCGCCGCAGCGCGAGCCGCCGCGTCGCCGCCGCCATGCCCACCTCCGGCCTGTCCTGCGCTTTTGTCCCCCTGCGCCGTCAAGATACCCGCCGCTGCCGGGCCGTGGGAGTGGCCCGGCGCCCGCTGCGACGCGGCGCGCGTAAATCGTTCGATGCCGGGCGGCCCGCGGCGGGAGAATGCCGACTTATGGGGGATCCGGCGAACTACGTCGTCATCGAACGGGGCGAGACCTTGCTGGGGTGGTCGCGGTGGGGCGGTCATCGCGTCGTCGCGGACCTGCGCGCCGGCCCCGAGGCGGCCACGGAGGCACTACGGCCGCGGCGTCCTGCGGTACCGCCGCCGCCGAACACCGCCGAAGCGCTGCTGTGGTCGGGCGTCATGCCCGTCGAGGAGCTCATGGACGACCGCAGCTGCATCGGCGGCGCGCTCATCGACCACGACCGCCGCGAGCTGCTCGCCTTCGAGTGGTTCGAGGACTACGCCATGTTCGTCGACGGGCTCGCCACGCTCGTCGAGGCGTGGCCCGGGTGGCGCGTGCGGTGGGCGTACGACGGGGTGCTCGACCTCGCGGCGTACCTCGGCCACGACCGCGCCCCGCTCCTGCGACCCGATCGGCCCGCGGACGCGCCGTTCCTGCGCGCCCCCGACGACGAGTGCGACGGCGTGCTCAGCGTCCGGCGGCGGGACGGCGCCCTGGATCTGTACCCGACATTCGACGATCCGTCGGTCCTCGCCGTCGTCACCGCGGCGGCGGTCGACGCGCTGGGCCCAGGCCTCGCCGAGCTGACGCTGCCGGAGGTGCCGCGCTGGGGCCTGCACGTCGACCGGGCCGCCCGCACCGCCGGGCTGTGGACCATCGACCAGCTCAACGGCGCTCTCATCGACCCGCCGGCCGACTGGACGTGGCAACTGTGGGGCGGCGACGTGCGCCCCCAGCTGGTCGCGTGTGCCGGCGCGCTGCAGGTGCCGCCGCTACCGGCACGCCTGCGCGGCCTGGACGTGATATCAACCGCACCGTGGCCGAACACGAGGTAGACGCCGCTCACGGAGCGGGAGGTCGGCTTCCTGGCCAAGTGCGGCCGGGCCGCGCCGGCACCGAACGACCCCATCGGTGAGCGCACCGCCGGATGGCTGTCCGCCCACGTCCGCCCGAACGGCGACAGGGCGCGCTGGCAGTGCGGCGGCGTCGCGATGCAGCTGTGGATCACCTCGCTGCAGTCGCAGCTGGACATCAACGTCCCCACCGACCGAAACAATGCGGCGAGAGCTGACCCTGCCGCGCCACGTCTACGCTGGCGGGTGTCGAAGGATGCGGACCCGCCGGCCCGGGTCGAGGATGTGCACGAGATCGCCCTCGCCATGCCGCACGTCAAGGTCGTCGACGGCACCGGTGGGAATCCGGTCTATCAGGTCGGCGGCAGGTCGTTCATCTTCTTCCGCAACCCCCGCCCGGACGCGGTGGACCCGGCCACCGGGGCGCGATACCCGGACGTGATCGTCTTCTGGGTCGAATCCGACGCGGACAAGCAGGCGCTGGTGCAGGACGACAGCACGCCGTTCTTCACCACCGCCCACTTCGACGGCCACCCGTCGGTGCTGGTGCGGGCGAGCCGGCTCGGCGAGCTCACCCGCACCGAACTGGCCGAGGTGATCCAGGATGCGTGGCTGTCGCGCGCCTCGCCCCGGCGTCGGGCGGCCTGGCTCGCTGCGCACGACATCTGACCTCGGTGGCGCCGCCTCCTACCGCTGTCCGGCGAGCCACTCGTCGAAGGTGGTCGGCGCGATGCGCGCACCCTCGCCCGGCAGCAGCGCGTTGCCCGCCATCTCCAGACCGAACAGGGCCGACCACGTCGGCACGAGCCGCACCGTCTTGCCCCGCGCCGCATTGGTACGCCGGGCCATGTCGACGAGATCCTGCGGCTCCGGGCCGGCGAGGTCGGCGTAGCGGCCCTGCGGTTCGCCCGTCGCGATCTCGGCGAGCACGTCGGCCACGTCCGCCGGCGCGATCGGCTGCACGAGCAGCGGCGCGATCGTGGCGACGCCGTCGCGGTCGCTCCAGCCCGCCACCATGGCGGCGAAATCGTGGAACTGCGTCGCCGGGACGATCGTCCACGGCACCGGGCTCGCGCTCACCAGGCGCTCCTGCTCCCGCTTGCCGGCGTAGTGCGCGTTGCCCTCGATCCCGTGGATCCCGACGATCGAGAGCAGCACGTGGTGCCGGACGCCCGCCCGCTCCTCGGCGGCGAGCAGGTTGCGCGTTGCGGCGCCGAGGTAGGCCAAGGTCCCGGCCCGATCGGCGGCCGGCGCGTTCGTGACGTCGACGACCGACTCGACCCCGTCCAACGCGGTGTCGAGCCCGTCGCCCGTCAACAGGTCGACCCCGAGCGAGCGGCTGATCCCTACGACGTCGTGCCCGTCCCGTTCGAGCGCCGCGACGGTGAGCCTGCCGATGTTGCCGGTCGCGCCGGCGACTGCGATCCGCACGATGATCCTTTCTTCGTTCCGGTACACGCCGAGGCTATGCCGCGAGATCCGCCAGCAAGGCCGGGGTGCATTACCCGCCGTAGAGTGCCGGCACGCCGGCGGGCACCCCAGCGGGTGAATTACGCGCCCGGGTCCGGGTCCGGGCGAACCGCACCGCGCGGCGCAAGGCGGGTGAACGCGGCGCGGTAGGCGGTCGGTGTGAGGCCGACCTCCCGCACGAGGTGCTGGCGCAGCGAGTCGGCGGTGCCGAGGCCGGCCCGCCCGGCCACCTCGTCCATCAGCAGGTCGGTGCTCTCCAGCAGCTCCCGGGCCCGTCCGACGCGCTGCTGGAGCAGCCATTGCAGCGGGCTGAGGCCGGTCTCGTCGTGGAACCTGCGGGTCAGGGTGCGGACACTGACGCGCGCATGGCGGGCGAGCGCGGCAAGGGTCAGCGGCTCGTCGAGGTGGTTGAGGGCCCACGAGCGGGTGCCGGCCACCGAGGTGACGCGGTCACGCGGCAGCGGAGCGTCGATGACCTGGACGTGGCCGCCGGGGCGCACTGGGGCGGCGACGGCCAGGCGAGCGGCCGCGTTGGCCACCGCGGCACCGTAGTCGGTGCGGATGAGGTGCAGGTACAGGTCGATGCTGGCGGCCAGCCCGGCGGTGGTGAAGATCGGGCCGTCGGCGACGTAGATGACGTCGCGCTGCAGCTTGACGGTGGGGAAATGCGCGCTGAGCTCGGCGGTGTGCCCCCAGTGCGTCGTCGCCTTGCGTCCGTCGAGCAGCCCGGCGCGGGCGAGCAGGAACGCGCCGAGACACGGCGACATGATGCGCTTTCCCGCCCGGGCGGCGGCGCGCAGTGCGGCCAGAATCCTCGGGTCGGCGTCCGCCCAGGACGCGGTGCCGAGCACGATGACGGTGTCGGCGTCGTCGATGGCGTCGAGGCCGAGCGGTACCACGATCCCGTGACCCGTGACCGTCTCGATCAGCCCCGGATCGCTGGTGCAGGTGAGCACCGTGTAGCCCGGCCGGCCATCCAGACGCACCTGCCCGAAGACCTCCTCGGGCAGCGCCAGGTCGAACATGTTCACCGGCGGCGCGGCGAGGACTGCGATCCGATGCATGGCCAGATCCTCCGGATGTTTGGCATCGCGCCCCCTCACCGGGTCCCGGCGCGAGCAGCACACTCGACATGCCGGCGAACATCATTGGAAGATCCGAAATTCCCGAAGGACAATCATGCGGTTCCACGTTGTTGTCGGTGCCGGCCCAACCGGTACCTCCACCGCCCTGCTGCTCGCCGAGTCCGGTGACCGCGTCCGTCTCGTCAGCCGGCGCGGCGGCGGGCCGGCGCATCCGCTCATCGAGCTCGTCGCGGCCGATGCCACCGACGCCGCCCGCCTGACCGAGCTGACCGAGGGCGCGACCACGTTGTTCAACTGCGCCATGCCGGCGTACGACCGGTGGCCCACCGATTGGCCGCCGCTCGCGGGCGCGCTGCTGACGGCCGCCGAGCGCACCGGTGCGGGGTACGTGATGCTGGGCAACGTCTACGGATACGGGCCGATCGCCGGGTCCATGACGCCGGACCTGCCGATGGCGCCGACGACGAGGAAGGGACGGGTGCGGGCGACGATGTGGCTCGATGCGCTGGCGGCACACGACGCCGGCCGGGTCAGGGTCACCGAGGTCCGCGCCAGTGACTACCTGGGCGCCGGCTCGGCGTCGCTGTACTCCCTGGCGGTGGCGCCGCGGGTCGTGGCGGGTGAGGCCGCGGCCTATCCGGGCGATCACGACGCGCCGACCAGCTGGACCTACACCGGCGACGTGGCCCGGGTGCTCGTCGCGGCGAGTCGCGACGAGCGGGCGTGGGGACGAGCCTGGCACGTGCCGTCCACCTCGGAAGCGTCGGCCCGGGAGCTGACCGTCCGGCTCGCCGACGTCGCCGGCGCTCCCGCCCCGCAGCTGGCCCGGATGTCGGCCGAAGAGGTCGCCGCCGCCGGGCGGGCCAATTCGATCATGGCGGAGATCTCGGAAATGCTGTACCTCTTCGAGCAGCCGCTCATCCTGGACGCGTCGCTGACCGAGCAGACGTTCGGTATCGGGCCGACGCCGCTCGACGACGCCTTGATCGAAACGGTCAAGGGGATGTCGCCGTCGGCGCAGTGGCGCCCCGGCCCGCCGGCGCGCGGCGATATTCGATCTCGTCCCGATGCGCTCGCGGCAGAATGATCGCCGTGCTCGACGCTACCCGTGCCCTGCTGACGTCGCTCGAACCGCTGCCGTACCGGGAGCGGAGGCGCCGCTTCACGCAGTGGGCGCGCACCGCGCCCGACCGTGACCAGGTCTGCGTCGAACTGCGGGAGCAGGGGCCGTACGAGCGGCATCTTGCGCTGGTGGCGGCGATGGTGGTCCGGGACGCCGGCGGGATCGCCGTTGCGGCGCACGACCCGATGCCGTCGATCAGAGCCGCCGCGCTCACCGCGGCGGTGCGTTTGGGCATTCCGGTCGGCGACCATGTCGACCGGCCGGCGGCGGAGCGGCGGCGCGTCTATCGGGCCCTTCGACGCCGGCGTGCCCCGGCCGTCGCTGACGCGCTGATCGGCAAGGTCCGTGCCCAGTTCGGTGACGAGGAGGCCGCCGCGCTGCTGCCCGCCTGCGGCGCCGAGACGGTACGGGCACTGCTGCCCGACCTGGAGCATGCGCTCAACCTCGGGCGGCTCGTGCGGTGGCACCCCGGCCCGCTGCTGGAGCGGGTCGGCGAGCGGCTGGCCGCCGCCACGCCGCAGCTGCGGGCCCGGATCTGGGGCGATGCCGCCGATGCGGTGCTGCGATGCGACCCGGCGCAGGCACTCGAGCTGCTCGAACGGTACGCGCCGCAGGAGTGGCTGCCCGGATCTGTGCACGCCTACGGAGTCCTCGCAGCGCACGACCCGCGCCGGGTCGTCGGCCTGCTGGTCGCGCCCGGCCGCGCCGCCTGGCTGCAGCGCACGACGCTGCCGCCGGCGCTGTGGCGCCGCCTCGCGGCGTTGCCGGCCGACGAACTCGGTCCGCTCGCCGGCCGGCTCCGCGAGTGCAGCCGGTCGTTGGCCGCGTTGCTCGACGCTGTAGCACCGGCCCGCCGCGGTGCGCTGTACGACCGGGCCCTGGCCGACGTCGACGCGACGGTGCTGGTCCCGGCCGTCGAGGTCATGGAGGTGCTGCCGGCCGGGGTCCGCATCCGGGAGGCGACCAGGGTGCTGGGCCTGGCGAAGATCCGCGAGCGGGAAGCGGACGTGCGCGCCTGGAGTGCCTACCTGGCCTGGCCGGACGCGTCCGCGGCACTGGACGACGCCCTGCGTTCGGGCGACGCCGGCGAGCGGGCGCACGGCTACGCCCTGTTGGTCGAGGCCGCCCGCCGCTCCCGCGACCCGCACGCGGTGGCCGCGATGATCGCCCGTCTCGGCCGGCTGCGCAACGAGCAGGACCCGGTGCGTGCGGCCGCGCTCACCGCGCTGGCGAAGGCGGCGCCGCTGCTCACCGCGGACACCGCGGCGGGACTCACGCAGCTGACCACCGACGCGGTCGACGCCCGCGACGCCTCCGCCGCCACCACGACGGCGCTGAGCGCACTCGCCGCCGACGTTCTGCAACACCACGTCGCCGTGCCGCAGCTGCGCGAGTGGGCACTGCTCACGATCGACCTGGTCAGCACCGGCGCGCACGTGCCGGCGCTGCGCCGCTTCGACACGGTACTGCGCCGCGGGCAGGAGGCTATGGTCTTCGACCGGCTGCGCGGCTGGGCCGAGGCGGGCATCGCCCGCGGCCGGTACGGGCCGCTGGTCGCGCTGACCCGGGCGTTCGGCAAGCGGGCCTGGCGGTTGCCGCGGCTGCAGGATCTGCTGCGCCAGGCGATCGGCCGGCACACGCTGCCATCGGTGGCCCGCACCGCGATCGGGCTGTTTCTCGCCGACCCGCGCACGCGCCCCGACCGGGTCGGCGAGGTGCTGGAGATCGAGCCGACGGCGGTGGCCATCCGCGAGGTGTGGGCGACCATCTGCACGTCCCGCACCGATCTGCTCGACCGTGTGCTGCACGACCCCCCGCGCGGCCGGTTCGTGGAGTACGGGACACATTGGGTGCCCGCCTGGCCGTTGCATGCCGAGCGCTGGCTGCCCCGCCAGCGAGCCCGCTTCGTGGACCTGCAACAGCTGATCATCGCCGACTCCGGGCAGGGTGTGTGGCAGCGCGCGGCGGCGATCCGGGCCGCCGCGGCCGTGCCCGGCGCCGGCCGGGAGCTGGTGCTGCGCCATCTCGACGCTCCCGAGGTGGTGATCGCCGAGGCTGCGCTGGGCGCACTGGTCTGGACCGACGCGCCGGACCAGGCGCTGTCGATGCTGCTGCGGTACGCCGACGGCGACCGGGCGCGGGTCGCGCTCTATGCAGCCGGCCGGGCGGCACAGCACATCCCGCCGTCCCGGCTGCCCGGCCTGCTCGGCGAGGTGCTCGCCGGTCCGGCGAAGATCACGAGCCGGAAGGAGGCGGCCCGGCTCCTGGCCCGCTACGGGCCGCCGACGGCGATGGAGACCCTGCTCGAGGTGTACACCGACCCGGATGCGCACCGCGACCTGCGCGCGGCGATCGTCTCGGGCGCCCGGCAGCGGCTGCAGACCGAAGCCGGCTGGGCCATCCTGCGCGCCGCGGTCGACGGCAGCCGGGAGGAGCGCCGCGCCGTCCTGGACGCGAAACCGTATACGATCCCGCAACGGCACCGCCCGCGCTACGGCGCGCTCGTCGTCGAAGCCTGCCGCGCCGCCGACCGGGAGGTCCGGCGCGCCGCCTTCGGCCGCCTCGCAGAGTGGTCGCCCTGGCTGACCGGCACCGCCGACCTGGTCATGGACCGGCTCACCGATCTCGGAGAGACGATGGCGCACATCGAGGTGGCGGGCTTGCTGGAGGCCGGCGGCGACGCCGTTCTCGGCGCCGCACTGGCCCGGCTCGTCGACCGCGACGCGGGCGACGACGATCCCGGCCACCCGGCCGCGGACCGACCGGCCCGGCGCCGCATCGAACTGCTCGCCAGCGGCGCGATCGTCCGGTCCGGGCGCCGGCCGGCCGACGCCGACCGGACCGCCCTGGTCGAGTCGGCGCGCTGGCTCGCCGCTCATCCCGCCTTCGCGGGCGCGGCGACCGGACTGCTGGTCGACCTCGGCCGGCTGGACAATCTGGACGAGATCGCCGACCTGTGCACCGGCCGGCCCGTGCTCGCGGCCCGCGCCGCCGAGCGCATCGGCGCCCGGCGGCGAGGCCTGCGGGAGTGGCCCGACCCGGCCGTCCTCGCCGGCACCGTCGCCCGGCTTGCGCGGCGCGGCGACCTCGCCGGCGGGCTGTTCGCGGTGGCGCTGGTCCGGCACGGGTCCGGCTTCGGCTGGAAGACGCCGTGGCGAGACCTGCTGATCGCGCTGCGCCGGCACTCGGACGCCGACGTGCGCGAAGAGGCGTACGCCGTCGAGATGAGCTGACGCCCGCGGACGCTACTTCCGCGGGCCGCGGGTGTCCTGGGTGACGGTCTTGAGGTCCCCGCTCACCTTGAAGAAGACCTTTGCGCCGTCCTTGGTGCCGAGCACGTGGTACGCGCCGTCCGGGCCCTTCCACGCCTTGTCGACGGTCACGGCCGAGTCCTTGGCCTTCACGGCGGCGGTCACCTTGGCCAGCTCCTCGCTGGTCACCGCGGTGCCTTCCTCGTGGCCGCGCCCGCCAGGCTTGCCGGTGCCCTGGGTGACGGTCTTGAGGTCGGCGCTCACCTTGAAGAAGACCTTCGCGTCGTCCTTGGTGCCGAGCACGTGGTACGCGCCGTCCGGGCCCTTCCACGCCTTGTCGACGGTCACGGCCGAGTCCTTGGCCTTCACGGCGGCGGTCACCTTGGCGAGCTCTTCGCCGGTCACCGCGGTGCCCTTGTCGTGGCCGCGTTCGCCTCCGCCGCGGCCGGTGCTCGGCGTGATCGTCTTCAGGTCGGCGCTGGCCTCGTAGAACACCTTTGCGCCGTCCTTGGTGCCGAGCACGTCGTACGAGCCGTCCGCATCCTTGCGGACGGTGGTCACGGTCACCGCCGAGTCCTTGGCCTTCATCGCCGCGGTCACCTTCGCCAGCTCGTCCCCGGTCACCGCAGTGTCGGCGCCATGGCCTCCGTCGTTTTTGTGTGATCCGGCGCCGGACGAGGCTCCCGGCGACGGCGCGGCCGTCTCCGCGCTCGCCAGGGACGCCGCCCCGAACACGAACACACCCGCGGTCACCACCCCGGCCGCCGCCAGGCCGACCCGCCGAATCGCTTTGATCGACACGATCAATCCCCCTGCACATCATGCGCGCCGGCTGGTGCCTGCGCGGACAAGATCACAGAGTTGCCCGCGTACCTGCCAAAACCCTGGCAGGAGCCTGCCGTACCCCTGGCATTCTCGATGCCGAGCTGGAAAGCGGCTTGACGTAGGTGTGCCAGGTCACCTCCGGCTGCCTGGCGCACAGCCCGCGGTCAAGGTGGCTACTACTACCTGCAGCAGGGGCGTCTACCGGTACTACCACTGCGACACCGTGGTGCCGGCCAGCCGGCCTCGGGCCCGGGGATCTACGGGTCCAGTTGGTCATCATCGCGTACAACGCCGGCCTCGGCTCCTAGACCCGCAGGCATTCGGTCTCAGGCGGGCCGCTTGAGGAAGAAGTGCATCGAGACGGGGTACGACAGCGGGCCATTGATGCCCGCAAGATACGAGCCCACCCGCGCCGTTGTGCTGTGGGTCGAGACCAGTTCCCAGCCTTCGGCGGCGAGATCCGCCAAAGGCCCGGACCAGAACATGGTGTCCCGGGTGCGGTTGTAGATCTCGGTCTCCCCGACCCATGCTCGCGCTTGATACTTCCAAGGCGCGGCGGAACCGTCGACGTCCACGCTGAGCACGGCGTGCTCCCATCGAGTGGTCATTGCGTTCCCAACATCAGCGCCAAGTGCTCGACCGTCCTCATGTCGCGTCACGGTACTACCGTCGCGGCGTGAGGTATGGGGGAACGGTGCTGCTGAGCGAGCCCGGCGCGCTCGAGGCCCGGCTGGGCGCGCTCCGGCCGCGCGACTGCGACTTCGTCGAGCTCGAGGTGCCCGACGTGCGCGTGGCCGAACCGGCGCTGCGGCGGCTCGGGACGGTGCAGAAGCTGCTCGCCGCGGCGGGGTCCGGGCCGGTGCTGCTGGGAGCCATACAGGCGTCGGATCCGGCCGCCGGTGCGGTCGCCGAGTACCTGCGCGAAGCGTTCCCGCCGGACGGGCCGATCCCGGCGGTGCCGGCCGAGCTGCTGCCGGCGGTGCGCGAGATCGCACTGGGGGAGCCGGGAGATCCGGTGCGGCACGGGCTGTTTCCGAGCTACCCCACCAAGCTGGCCCGGCTCGCGCTTGCCGCGCAGGGGGAGTACGACGCGGCTGTCGTGCTGGCGGCGGCCGAGCGGGCGTACGAACCCGGGCGGCCGTACCACGCGCACGACGCGCTCGCCTGTGCGCTCGTGCACCCGGGCATCGGCGCCGGTGAGCGGGCGGGGCTCGTCGAGCGCTACGCCGGGCACGGCAGGAACCGGCGCGGCTGGCGGTCGCGGAAAAAGACGCACCGCATCCTCGTTTGGAGCCGTCGGTACCGTTGAGGCGTGTGGTGGGGTAGCCCGCAGTGCCCGGTGCGGCCGGTGGAGCAGCGATGGATCGAGCAGAACCTGAACTGGATGGCCGGGGAGTTCGGGGCCGAGCGGCTCCGCGGCCGAGTGCTGCTGCCCACCGAAGAGGACTTCCCCGGGGCCTACGAAGGGTCCAGCGCCGACGTCGAGGCGCTCGTCGGGCGGCTGTGCCGGCACATGGGGGTCGACCCGGCGCGCATCGAGGTGGAGCACGAGGCCCGCGACGGCGATCCGGACCTCGAGGCGCACGTGCCGGTGCTCTCCTCCTTCAGCGGGGCCGCGGGGCACTACCGCGAGCGGGGCGGGCGGGCCGTCGTGGCGATCCGGGCCGACATGGCGGAGCGGCCGATGGCGCTCGTCGCCACCGTCGCGCACGAACTGGGGCACGTGCTGCTGCTCGGCGACGGGCGGGTCGACCCGGAACGCGAAGACCACGAGCCGCTCACCGACCTGCTGACGGTGTTCTTCGGGCTCGGCGTGTTCTCCGCCAACGCCGCCTTCGACTACTCGCGGCAGATACGCGGCGAGTACGTGCGCACCAGCAGCTTCCGGCTCGGCTATCTCACCGAGCCGATGTACGGCTACGCGCTGGCCGTGTACGCCCGGATGCGCGGGGAGGAGGCGCCGGGGTGGGCACGGTACGTCGAGCCCAACCCGCGCGCGTTCCTCAAGCGAGGGCTGCGGTACCTCGCAGCTTCTCGAACGTCCACTCGGTGACCTCGGTCTGTACTTCCGGCGGGTGCTGTCAGCGGTTGGTGTTCACGTCTCCGATGAACACTCCGGTCACGGCCACACCGCCGCCGCTCGCCGTGGCGTCGCCGGTGTTGGAGGCGATGTACACCTGAGGCTTCGCCGCCTGCAGAGCGGCAATGAGCGGCTGCAGCCTGGCGGCGAAGTCCGCGTCGTCCTCGACGGCGTCCTGCAGCGCCAGCTCCACGCGCTGCAGCGTCCGCTCGCTGACCTGCACCTGCGCGGTGTCCCGCCCGGCCTCCGACTCGAGCCGTTCGAGCGCGGAGTCGCCGTCCAGCTTCTTCGTCACCACGTCGTGCAGCCGGTCCAGCCCGTGGTCGACCAGCCGGTCCACCTCAGCGTCGGCCCGCCCGGCGGCCCGGCGCACCTTGCCCCACGCATACATGGCCACCCATCCGGCCACCAGCTCCAGCCCCGTCATGCCGACCTCCTTCTCGCCTCGGGACCATCATCCACCGTGCCGCTCTAGCGACCGAGCCAGACGGCGAAGGGCAGCGCGATCAGCTGGCAGCCCCCGATCGCGAGCAGCGGCAGCGCGCCCTGGCGATCCCGGCCATCGGGATGTCCGCGAGGACGGTGACCTCGAACTCGCCGACGGTCCGGAGGGCCTCGTCGAGGGCCCTGGCGTCGCCAAGCGTGCCCGGCAGCGGCGCGAGCCCCGGGTCGGCGTACTGCGACGTCGAGACGATCAGCGCGCGGCGGGTCGGCATCGCGGGCCTCCGAGGAACGGGTCGGGTCCAAACGCCCTGCGCGTTGCGGCCCCGCCGCTATCTGACGGACAGCCTGAGCGCCCGGCCGCGCAAGCGCGTCAGCCGCGGTCGCGTATCAGGGTGAGGGCGCCGCTGCGCCGGCCGTGGACCATCACGACGCCCTGGGCGAGCACGATCAGGACGATGAGCGAAACGGTGCCGGCTGCGGGAACGGTGTCGATGGCCAGTGTGTAGGCGAACACGACGCGGACGATCGCGTCGAGCAGGAATGCGGCGCCCCACGCGACGCTGGCCAGCGTCACCCAGCGCTGGAAGACCGTGTTCTCGGTCCATAGCCGGTCGAACCGGGCGGCCATGCCGGTCGGGCCGACCTTGCCGGCCACGTCCAGCAGGAACGGCCGGCCGGTGGCGATGGAGATCCACAGCCCGGCGGCTCCGGTCAGCCAGCTTTCCCGGGCCAGCAGTGCGCGGGCGTCGCCGGTGGCCAGCGCGACCAGCACCGACAACGCCATCGTGGCGATGATGAACACCGCGGTCGGGTCGAGGCGCCGGGTCCGTGCCCAGGTCCAGCCGATCCCGGCGGCGGGTGCGATCGCGGCCAGCAGCAGCGCGAGCCACTGGTTCAGGCCGGCCGCGCGGGCGAGGTAGAAGACGGCCAGTGGAACGACGACGTCCAGCGTCAACGCGAGGATGGCTCCGGACCGGCGCTCGCATGTCATGGGCGGACCTCCTGTTCGGTGGCGTGCCGGAACAGGGAGACCAGGTCCCGGGCGTACGCGTCGAGGTCGAGGTCGGGGATGACGCTGATCTGTGGCCCGATCGCGTCGATGGCGGCCCGGACGGTCATCGCCATGGTGCGGGTGGTGAAGTCCCGGAACTCGCCCGCGCGCTGGCCGCGCTCGAGGATGTCCTGCAGCGGCGCGAGACTGGTGCCGTACACCGATGCGTCGTGTCGCAGCCAGGTGCGGCCGTCCTCGTCGGGTTGGTGAATCCGGTGCGGGTCCGCAGCGGGGCCGGGCAGGTGTCAGGCGGTCCAGCCGGCGGCGGCGAGCAGGTCGTCGAGGATGCGGCCGGCGGCGTTCACCAGCGAGATGTGGCCCTCGGCGGGGTCGAGGTGGGCGCGGGCGCCGGGCACGTGCGCGGCGAGCCAGGCGCCGTGCGCGGGCGGGACCATGCGGTCCTCGCCTCCCTGCCACACGGAGACCGGCACGGTGATCGCGGACAGGTCGAAGCCCCACGGGCGCACGAACGCGAGGTCGTCGTCGCGCCATCCCGCGGTACCACTGGAAACGGCCGACCGGAAGCCCGCCGCGACGGACTCGGCGAACGCCCCGGTGAGGGCGGCGGCGTCCACCGGCGACGCCAGGCCGCCCAGCGCGTCGGCCACCTGGTCGCCGGTCACCGCCGCCAGCTCGGCCGCCGCGCCGTCCAGGTAGGCCTCCAGCGCCTCGGGGCCGGCGACGGCCGCGCCGAACTCCTCGACGTTCTCCTGGCCCATCCCGCCCAGCCAGTCCAGGCCGTCGGCGTCGAACGGCGCCACGCCCGCGAGCGTCGCCGCGGCGGCGCACCGGTCGGGGAGCAGGGCCGCGCAGGCGAGAGCGTGCGGTCCGCCGCCGGACCAGCCGAGCGTGACGAAACGGTCGGCGCCGAGGTGGTCCAGGACCGCCGTCACGTCGCCGGTCACGTCGGCGACGCTGCGGCCGGGGCGGCGGGTCGAACCGGCGTACCCGGGGCGGCCGCAGATCACGGTCCGCAGGCCGCGCTGCGCCGCCGCGCCGGTGAGCGTGGGCATGTCGACGGGGCCGACGGGCGTGCCGAGGTGCAGCACGAGCACCCTGCCGTCCTCCGGCCCGGTGAGCAGGATCTGCAGGGCCCGACCGCCGCCGACCTCGAAAAACATGCACCCAAGGTACAACGCCGGTCAGGCCCGCCGGCGGTCCAGCTCGTCGAGCAGCTGCGCAGGCTTGGCCGCGGCGAGCTGCTCGCGATAGCGCGTCTTAGGAGACAGTGGGTGGGCCGATGTTCGACCTGGACAGTTCCACGCCGATGGTCGGGCGGTCGACGGTGCCGGCCGGATCGCTGGTCACGGTGATGCAGAGGTCTGTCGCGGTCGGTCGGGTGAACCGGCGCACCGGTCGGCATGACTCGGGTCCGCCCCACCCTTTGGCCTCTTGCAGATGCCGCCGCAGGCGCTCGGTGAGGACGGCGGTGGACTCGCCCGTGGCGCCGGTGATCCGGTAGTACGTCCAGCAGGCGTGCCCCGTTTGATCGCAGCCGTTCGCACCGTCGGGGCCGGTGGCACTGGTCGCATCCATGCCGGGCGGCAGCGGGAACAGTTCGTCCGACGACGGCACGCCTACCGCGCCCCAGAAGAGGCCGGGCAGGCCGCAGCCCGACACGAGCACCCCCGCGGCGACCAGGGTCGCGGTCACACGCCGCCAGACCGGGCGAGCGGGAGGGCCGGCGGGATCGGCTCCCGTCCGGTCCCCGAGCCACCGGGGACGCCAGGTCGCGGCCAGAAGTGCGAGCCCGCCGGGGAGGGAGTACCACATCAGGGTCGACCAGGCGATCGTCACGGTCCGGTCACCCGGCCGTCCGGGCAGTGTCCACCAGATCGTTGCGATCGCGACGAGCAGTGCAAGCGCGATCGGCAGAGCCGCCGGGATGCGGGGCGCGAACAGGCACCACACGCCCAGCGGCAGCCACGCGCACACGATGACGAGCACCGTGATGGTGGGCGACAGTCGCCACCCGACTGCGACGGCGGCCACCAGACCTATCGCAGCCACGCCGATCCGCCACAGCAATTGCTTCGCCACGGCAA
Source organism: Dactylosporangium darangshiense (assembly GCF_039537565.1). Lineage (NCBI taxonomy): Bacteria > Bacillati > Actinomycetota > Actinomycetes > Micromonosporales > Micromonosporaceae > Dactylosporangium > Dactylosporangium darangshiense. The sequence continues at coordinate 59,089 of NZ_BAABAT010000035.1, read as the reverse complement.
CCATCAAAGCAGTTCTCACGCGCCCAGGTTGTCCCCGCTCCGGTACGGTCGCCGGGTGGAAGATCTTGACCGCCTGGGGCAGGCGGCCGGCATGTTCGCCGTCACCAATGTCGACGACATGCTGGTCCTCGCCGTGTTCTTCGGCCGGGCCGCCGGTCGCCGGGCGGCCGCCTGGCGGGTTGTCGCGGGGCAGTACCTCGGCTTCGCGGGCATTCTCGCCGTCTCCGTCGCCGGCGCGCTCGGCGCCGGGCTACTCCCCGAGCCCGTGATCCCCTATCTGGGCCTGCTGCCGTTGGCGCTGGGCGTCAGGGCCGCCTGGCAGACCTGGAAACACCGCCGCGACCGGGACGATGACAGCGACCCCGGTGCCGGCCCCGGCAACGGCGTCGGAGCGCTGCAGGTCGCCGCGGTGACCTTCGCCAACGGCGGCGACAACATCGGCGTCTACGTCCCGGTCTTCGCCTTGGCCGGTGCCGGCGGCATGGCCGTCTACTCGGCCGTCTTCCTCGTCGGCGTGGCCGCGTGGTGCGCCGCGGGCTACTTCCTGGCCACCCGGCCGCTCGTGGCGAAGACGCTCTCCCGCTGGGGCCACATCGTCCTGCCGGTCGTGCTCATCGGCATCGGCCTGGTCATCCTCGTCGACGGCGGCGCCTTCGGCCTATGAGGCCTACCCGGCCGGCCGCGCCCTTAACGTCGCGCCGGATGGGTAGTGGCTGGCCATGGCCGGTTACTCCGCAGCACAGCGCGCCCGTAGCGCCGCCGTCACCGTGCAGTGGTCGGTGCTCGGGCCGGCGCTCGTCGCCGCGCTCGGTGGCTTTCTGTTCGGGTACGACACCGGCGTCATCTCCGCCGCCCTGCTGTACCTCACGACGGCGTTCGGCCTGTCGAGCGGGCTGCAGGAGGTGGTCGTCGCCGCGCTGCTGCTCGGCGCGATCGGCGGCGTCCTCGGCGGCGGCCCGCTCGTCGACCGCTTCGGCCGGCGACGGCTGCTCATCGTCTCCGCCGCCGTGTTCTGCGCCGGCGCGCTCACGTCGGCGTTCACCCCGAACCCGGCGGTGCTCATCGCCGCCCGGTTCGTGCTCGGCCTGGCGATCGGCACGTCGTCGCTGGCGGTGCCCACGTACATCGCCGAGATGGCGCCCCGACAGGTGCGCGGCCGCCTGGTGTCGCTGCAGCAGCTGATGATCACCGTCGGGATCTTCGTGTCGTACCTCGTCGGCTTCTCCTTCTCCGGGGTGGGCCAGGGCTGGCGCTGGATGCTCGGGCTCGCCGTCGTACCGGCTGCGGTGATGCTGCTCGGCCTGCTCGGCCTGGCCGAGAGCCCGCGCTGGCTGCTGTCACGCGGCCGCGACGACGAGGCGCGGGACGTCATGCTGCGCTCCCGCGGCCCGCGCGAGGCCGACGAGGAGCTGGCCGAGATCCGCCGGATCAGCGCGGCGGAGCGCGGCATGTCGATCCGCGACGTGTTCGGCCGCCAGCTGCGCCCCGCCGTCCTGCTCGGCGTCGCCGTCGCCGCGACCAACCAGCTCGTCGGCGTCAACGCGGTCATCTACTACACGCCGACCCTGCTCACCCGGGCCGGTTTCGGCGACTCCGCGGCGCTGCTGTCCACCGTCGGCATCGGCCTGGTCAACATGCTCGTCACGATCGCGGCGTTGCTGGCCATCGACCGGATCGGCCGGCGCCCGCTGCTGCTCGGCGGCACCGCGGTCGTCGTGGTCAGCCTGGTGGCGCTCGGCGCGCTCTACCTGCTGCCGAGCCAGACCGGCGTGACCGGTGTCCTCCTGGTGGCGGTGCTGTGCGTGTACATCGCCGCCTTCGCCGCCAGCCTCGGCCTGGGCATCTGGCTCATCAACAGCGAGATCTTCCCGACCGCGGTGCGCGGCAAGGCGGCCGGCGCCGGCACCGTCACCCACTGGACGCTCGACTTCTTCATCTCGCTGACCGTGCTCACGGCGATCGGTGCGCTGGGCGCCACCGGGCTGTTCTGGCTCTACGCCTTCCTCGGCGTGCTGGGCTTCCTGTACCTGTTCCGCAACCTGCCGGAGACGAAGGGCCGCAGCCTCGAGGACATCGAGCGCGCCTTGCGCCGCCGCACCGGCGCGGTCTGCTAGCGCCGTCGCGAGCCGCGTAGCCTCCCCACGACGGCCCTGCCGCTCATGACCCACAGCAGCACGCAAATGCCGAGGAGCCCCCATCGCGTGAACCTGTCGTCGGCGCCCACCGGTTCGATACGTCCGGCCGGATCTTCGGGGTCGTAGCGCACCGGCAACGGGCTGCCGGCCTCCAGCCGCGCCGTGTCCGGTGGGTCGTGCACGATCGCGTCGACCCGATCGCCGCCCGGTGGCGTGAAGTGCACGTAGACGGTGACGCCGTAACGCGTCGAGTGGTGGTCGTCGACCACCGCGGTCGCGGTGACTCCGTGGGCCGCCAGGTGTTCCTCGTCGTACCACAGCTTGGCGTCAAGGCCTGACAGCAGGCTCACGAGGCCGAGCATGAACACGGCGCCGGACCAGAACCGCGGGCCGGATACGTCGCGCTGGACCACGTCGCGATCATACGAAACGAGCGCGTTGCCTGCGTGGAGCGCGGGTCGAACAGCGTCGTGGCGTGCCCCCGGCCGCGGAGCAGGACCAGACGGGCAACGGCATTCGGCTACGCCCGGTCGCGCCAGGCGGCGGGGGACTGCCCGTACGCCGGCGGCAGGCGGGGCCACGTCAACGGCCGGCCGTCGAGTCGTCCGGGAGGGCCGATGCCGCTCCACCCGTTGCCGAGGTCGACCCGATAGGCGTCCGGCCGCTGCTCGCCGCCGGTATCCCGGTGGGTGGCGTGGATGCCCTGGTCCAGCAGCCACTGCGCGGTCCGGGCGAGTGAGACCGACACGTGCGCGACCTCGCCGGTACGCGCGCGACGGGCCAGCGCGGTCAGGACGCCGGCGGCCAGGAGGTAGCCGGAGGCGTGGTCGAGCAGTTGGCACGGCAGGGCGCCGGGGCGGGTGCCGTCGGCGGTGGCGGCCCAGCCGACACCGGTGGCGATCTGCACGAGGCTGTCGAAGCCGCGGCGCCGGCCCCACTCGCCGGTCGTTCCCCATGCCGAGACCGTGGCCACGACGGTGCCCGGCTGCCGCTCGGCGATCTGGTCCGGGTCGAGACCCAGCCGGCGCAGCGCGCCGGGCCGGTAGCCGGTCACCACCACGTCGGCCTCGGCGGCGAGCCGTTGCAGGGCCTGCCTGCCCTGCTCGGTGCCCGCGTCCAGCGTGGTGCTCGCCTTGCCGATGACGCCGTCGACGGCGTGCAACGGCAGTTCCGGGCGGTTGGGGTCGTCGACGCGCAGCACGTCGGCGCCGAGCGCGCCCAGCATCCGGGTGCCCACCGGCCCGGCGATGACCCGGGTCAGGTCCAGCACCCTCAGGTGTGACATCGGCAGCGGGCCCGGCCGAGGCAGCGGTACCCCGGCGCCGGTCGGCACGACGGAGACCAGCGGCACAGCCTCCGTGCCCGGCCCGTCGGTGTGCCACTGGGCTCGGGTGCGCGCGGCGACGGCGAGCCCGCCGGCCTCGTACGCCAGTCGTTCGACCTCAGCCGCCGCCCTGGCGGCGATCGCATCGGCCAGCCGGGGCCGGACGTCGCCGTCCGGACCGTCGTCCACGCCGAGCGCCGCAAGCAGAGCTTTCCGGTGCCATGGGTAGTTCGCGTGGGTACGCACCCAGCCGTCCGCCGTCGGCCACAGCCGCGACAACGGCGCGAACCCCTCGATGGCCCGCCCCGCCGGATCGCGCAGCAGAACCTCGCTGCGCATCGCCGCCGCCACATGGTCGGTGTCGAGGACGACGTCGGGCCGCCGGCCGCCACGCGCATGAGCCAGCTCCGCCGCGGCGGCGAGACAGCCGGACACGGACGCCACGGCGCAGTCTGCGACGGCGAGCGGCGAGGAGAGCACGGCCGGCCGCGGGTCACCCACGACACGCGGACCGTCCACATCCAGCAGGCCCAGCTCCGCCAACACGGCTGCTCGCACGTTCACCCGTTGATCGTAATGAGCCCGTCGCCACCGGCCGTAGGCTTTCGCCGTGACGAACGGGTGGGACGCTGTCGACGTTGCACGAGACGCCCCCGTCGCCGGACCTGCTGCGCGCGGCGCTGGCCGAACCGTTCCCCGTGCCCGCGGCGGCGGCGTTCGCGTTCGCCAGGGCCGGGCTGCCGATGAGCGCCGATGACCTGCACACGGTGGCGGCGGCGTACGAGCACGGCGAGCCCTGGCGAGGGCCGTGGGACGACGACGTGAAGAGCGATCCGTGGGGTCTCGCGCGGCTCCTCGATGTCGACAGTGTCGCGACGCTGACCGACGCGGCTCCGCCGGCCTTCGACCGGGACGCGTTGGCCATGGTCCGGCGGCGCCTGACCGCGCACTGCGCCACCGGCAGCGAGCGGCGCAGCACCAAGTTCAGCGATCCCGGCGCCGCCGCGCCGATCCACCTCATCCAGCTGCTGCACCGGCGGGGACCTGCGGCCGCGGACGGGGTGCCCGAGATCGTCGCGGCGTACGAGCTCGCCAGTGGCGTGGCGGCGGGCGCGCTCGCGGCGATCGGACCGGCCGCGCTTTCGGCCGTGCCCGCGCTGCACGACCGCGCCGCCCGCGGCGACATCCGAGCCGCTCATGCGATCTGGCGCCTCACCGGCGACGCCGCCCCTCTGCTCGGCGCCGTCACCACCTACGGTTCGCGGCGCCGTCGCGGCTTGGCCTGGGACTTCCGGCTGGCCGCCGAGGCGGGGCAAGACCTGGCGCCATTGGTACCGCAGCTGCGCGCCTGGTCGGCCGACCCGACGATCGCCGACGCCGCGGACCGGGTAGCACTCGCCGAGATGCTGTGGCGCGCAACGGACGACCCGGTGGAAGCGCTGCCGACCGTGTCCGACGTCCTCGACGGCAACCCTGCACGGCGCCGCCGCGGCCGCCCGCCTCGCCGCGTCCCTGCCACTCGCCGGCACCGACCTCGCCCCCGGCCTGTGGCGCCTGCTCACCGACGGCAGCCGATGGAGCAGGCCGGACGCGGCGCTGCCCTGTGGCGGCTTGGCACGCCCGTCCAGGACCTGGTCACGCCGATACTGACGGCCATCGCGCAGTCCGACCAACCCGACGCCATGACACTCCTCGTCGACATGCACGCCGTCGCCGCCGTTCCCGACCTCGTCGCACTGGCCGAACGCGACGAGCGCGTGGTCCGCAACGGCACGACCACCAACTACGGCAGCGACATGTCCTGGCGCGACGCGCTTCGGGATGAGCGGTAGCGGACACGATCGCTCGCTGGCCAACGCGCCGGCCCGCGGCACGTGCGGCAGCGCATCGAGGATGCGGCGACCGCGGGCCCCTGCGCACTCGGCGACATCGTCGCCGCAGCGCTGCATCTCACCCACGTCGAATACCGCTACCTACTGCAATCTTGTTGAGAACACATCAATGAGTTGTCGCGTGTTGCCCGTTTCGGGTTGACGTGCGTCACGGCGGTTCAGGGCGGCGGGGTCGGCAAGGTTCTGGGACAATCAATGCATGCGGCAGCTCGAATTGTTCAGCAGGATCGAACTGGCCGCCATGCGCGACCGAACCAGGTCGTGGAGCTATTCTCCGCGGGGTGAGCAGTTCCGCCGCGAACATGAACGGCATTGAACCTGGGGCTTGGTCCGGCGACACGCCGAACGACTTCGCCGCGCACATGGCGCCGCCTCGTCGGTGACCCCCGGCGGCGAACAGCAGGAACGTGCAGGAGACGGGCCGGTCCCGTCCCCGGCGCCGCAGGCCCCGCCTCCACAGCTGGCTGCGCTGCCCGAGCCCGAGTTGGGCGCCGTGCCTGAGCTGGGCGTCGTGCCTGAGCCGACTGCGGTGCCCGAGCCGGCCGACGGAGCGGCGAGCGGCTGCAGCCCGAACGACCACGATTCCGCACCGCGCCAGAATTGCCGCAACAACAGCATCTGCCAACTCGGGAATTCGCGGCCGCCGGGGCATATCCGACCGCCATCGAATATGTCGCGCGCGGTCGGATGGTATGTTCGCCGGTGCCGGCGGATGACGACATTCGTCGCTCACATCCGCCAATATGCGAACGGTCCACCGCGGCTCGCGACGTGACGGCCTCCGCCGCCCGCCTCCTGGCATGCGCTCGTCAGCGGCGGCGGAACTCGGGCGTACGCGGACTGCATGACACCGTTGAAGCGCTGCAGCTCCTCCTGGGTCGGCTCGCCGTTGAGGTGGACCTGGAGGTGGAAGCCGCCGTCCGCGACCGACCGTGACGTCCAGGCGGGCGAGCAGATCCGCCGGCAGGTGGGCCATGACGCAGGACGCGCAGGTCGGGGAAGACCGCGGCGCCGCCCGAGCCGTAGGCCGGCACGATCGCGGCGCGCAGGGCCAGCGCGTCGGCGACATGCTCGTGGCGGTTGCGCCACAGGTTGCCGACGGCCTCCTCGACGACGTGACGGGCCTGGGCGGCGTCGCCGCGGCGCAGCAGGAGCTCGGCCAAGGGGATCAGGCCGAAGGCGTAGCCGGGGTGGGTGCGGCGGTAGAAGGCGAGGCGGTCGTCTTGCGGAACTCCTGGTCGGCGCCGGGGGCGACGGAGACCGCGTGCTCGGCGATGCTACGACACGGCCCTGGTGTAGGCGACGAGGTGCTGGTCGATCTTGAAGCCGGCGCGGAGGTAGACCGCGGCGGCGCCGGTCGGGTTGTCGGCGTCGGCGTCGAGTGCGGCGGCCGTGTAGCCGGGCCCGGCGGCCGCGGCGAGCATGTCGGCGAGGAGTGCTCCGGCGACACCGCGGCGGCGCCAGGACTCGGCGGTGCCGATCTGGCCGACGTACAGGCGGCCGGGCTCGTCCTGACTGTAGGGCAGGACGTAGCCGACGATCGCGTCGCCGGCGAACGCGACCCGCGCCAGGTCGGGCAGAAACCGTTCGGAGCGCACGGTCTGCGCCGCCCACGGCTCGAAGGCGCGCTCCTGGTGGCCCCACAACCCGCGGAAGGCCGACGAGTGCAGGGCGTGCACGTCGCGTTCGAGGCTTTGGGTGTACCGCATGAGCCGCACCCCCTCGGGAACCGCCGCACCGGAGGCGGGCGGGACCGGCGCGACCATCTTCAGGAAGTAGCGCGCAGGTGCGAAGCCCAGCCGCTCGTAGAGCCGGATCGCCGACGCGTCCGGGACGCCGGTCACGACCTGGCCCGTCCACGCAGAGTCCGGCGCGACCTCGGCGCGCAGCGACGCGGCGCGCTCCAGCTGCCAGGCCAGCAGCGCCCGGCCGATCCCGGCGCCGCGCCGCTCGGGCAGCACGCCGCCGATCAGCTCGAGGCGGTATCCGCCGTCGGGCGGCGCGGGCACGAACGCGGCGGCGGCCAGGCGGCCGTCGGCGTCGACGACGAGCCGGGTGTCCGTCGCCGGGTCCCGGATCTCGTGCTCGACCAGTTCCTCGATCTCGGCGGCGGAGTGGTCGGCGCGCACGCCGCCCGCCGCGAACACGGCGTTGACCAGGGCGGCGACCGCGCCGGCGTCGGCGGCCTCGTAGGCGCGTATTCGGAGTCCATCCATCCGTACCACCGTATAGGGTCGGTTGACGTGATCACCGTGGCGACGTGGAACGTCCTGCACCGCGTGCACGCCGAGAACTGGGGCGAGGAGGCGGTGGCGCGCTGGCCCGACGAGGCGGCGCGGATCGCCGCCGTCGCCGCACATCTGGCCGGGCGGACCGAGCGGGCGGTCGCGTTGCAGGAGGTCAGCGGCGACCAGCTCGCCGCGCTGCGCCGCGAGTTGCCGGAGCGCTCGATCCACGCGCTGCGCTACCCTCGGGTGCCCCGGCCGCACAACGGGGCGAGCATCCTCGCGGACCCGGACGAGTACCTCGTGCTGCTCGTCGATGGCGATGCCGAACCGGTCGCCGCCGAGGCGTTCCCCGACGACCCGGGCAAGGGGCTGCTCGCCGTCGCGATGGACGGCGTGCTCGTGGTCGCCACCCATGTGAGCCACGGCGCCGCCCGGCCCGCGCAGCTGGCCCGGCTGGGCGACCTCGCCCGCGGCGCCGGCGGGCCGGCGGTGCTGCTCGGCGACTTCAACGCCGACGGTGGCACGGTCGCCGCCGGACTCGGGCCGGGCTTTGCCGTCGCCGTCCTTCCTGAGGGCGCGCCGCCGACCCGGCCGGGCGGGCGGACGCCGAACATCGACCACGTCGTCGTGTACTGCGCCCGCGCGGGCGCGGCGAGCGTCGAGGACGCCGGCGGCCTGTCCGACCACAACGTCGTGCGGGGGAGCCTGGAGAGCGCCGATGCCTAGTCTGAACATCGAGGTGGTCACCGGCGACATCACCACGCAGCAGGTCGACGCGATCGTCAACGCCGCCAACACCTCCCTGCTCGGCGGCGGTGGCGTCGACGGTGCGATCCACCGCAAGGGCGGCCCGGCCATCCTCGAGGCGTGCCGCGCCCTGCGCGCGAGCCACTACGGCCGCGGCCTGCCGGTGGGCCAGGCCGTCGCGACCACCGCAGGCCGGCTGCCGGCCCGGTGGGTGATCCACACGGTCGGGCCGGTGTACAGCGCCACCGAGGACCGCTCGCCGGTGCTGCGCGGCTGCTACACCAACGCGCTGCGGGTCGCCGATGAGCTCGGCGCCCGCTCGATCGCCTTCCCGCTGATCTCGTCAGGGCTGTACCGCTGGCCGAAGGACGACGCGATCGCACAGGCCCTCGCCGCCCTGGGCGCCGCGTCCCCGGCCACCGTCGAGGTCGCTCGGCTGGTGCTCTTCGACGCCGGCGCCTGATCCGAACCGTCCCGCCCACGCCCTCGCCGGGCGGTTTGTCCGTCAGAGGGAAGATGGACGGGACGCCGGAGCGGGGAGCGCCGATGGATGCAGTGCTGAGCGAGGAACTGGTCGACTTCGCCCGCCGGTTGCGGGCGGCCGGGATGCGCGTCGAGCCGCCGCGGCTGGCGGCCGCCGCCGAGGCGCTGGGCCTGCGGCCGTGGGCGGGCGAACCGGACCCGTACTGGGCGCTGCGGCTCACGCTGTGCGGGCGGCGCAGCGACCTGGACGTCTTCGACGCCGTCTACCACGGCGGGTACGCCGCCCCGGACGAGCACCCTGCGGCGGCGGAGCACGGCGAGGACGGCGAAGCGGACGAGGGCGAGGCGCCGGCCGCCCGCGACCCGGAGACGCCGACCGCGGGCGCCGCCGGCGCCGACTACGTCGCCGAGCTCGCCACGCGTGCCCTGCACACGCTGGACGACGCCGAGCGCGCCGCCGTCGCCGCCCTCATCGCCCGCCTTGCGCCCGCCGCACGGGCTCGCCCCGCGCCGCACCGGGTGCCCGCCCGCGCTGGGCGCGTCGACCGCGGCCGCACCGTGCGGCTCATGATCCGCAGCGGCGGCGAGATCGTCCGGCTGCCGCGCAGTCGCCGCGGCCGCACTCCCCGGCGGCTGCTGTTCCTCATCGACGTCAGCCTGTCGATGTCCGCGTACGCCGATGCGCTGCTGCTCTTCGCGCACGCCGCCGTCGCCGCCGGGCCGCGCAGCACCGAGGTGTTCGTCGTCGGCACCGGCTGGACCCGGGTGACGGCCGCGCTGCGGGCCCGCGACCCGCAGGCGGCGATGCGCTCGATCGCCGCCGTCGAGGCCGACTGGGACCAGGGCACCCGGCTCGGGCACTCCCTCGAGTCGTTCCTGCGGCGCTACGCGGGCCACCGCACCGCCCGTGCGGCGGTCGTCGTCATCGGCTCCGACGGCCAGGACGAGGACAGCGACCCCGGCCGGATGCCGCGCCAGGTCGCCCGGCTGTCTCGGGTCGCGCACCGGATCGTGTGGGTCCTGCCCGCGGCGCGGCGCAGCGGGTACCGCCCGAGGCGCCCCCTGCGCGAGAGCCTGCGCCACGCCGACGAGCGGTTCACCGGCCACACCCTCGAGCAGCTGCGCGGGCTGGCGGAGGCGATCGCCCGATGAGCGAGCCGGGATTCGCCACCGAGGAGGTCCGCCGCGTCGTCGCCCGCGACGACCTGCTGACCATGGCCGCGGCCGCCGACGAGGCGGTCAGCATCGTCGGCAACCAGGTGGCCCTGGCCCGGCGGACCAAGGACGACCCCAGCCTCTACGTCATCGCCCTCGAGCGCTACCTCGCCGTCGCCCGCGGCGGCCGGCTGTGGTCGGCGCGCGCCCAGGCGTGGGACAGCGCCGCCGTCATCGTCCGCTTCGGCGAGATGGTCGACATGCGCCCCGACTGCGCCGAGACGCCGGAGCAGATGCACGCCAACGCCCTGGCCGAGCTCGCGCCCGGCGCCGGCTCGCGGCTCGACAAGGACCTCGCGCTCGGCGTGATCGGCCGATACCACGCGGCACGCAACCTGCGACTGGCCGGGGACTTCGACGGGGCCCTCGACCTGGTCATGCGGCCCCGCACCGACCTGTACGGCACCGGCGCCGAGCCGCACATGGCGCACTACCTCTTCGAGCGCGGCGCCGGCCTGCTCGCGCAGGGGCAGGCCGACCAGGTCGCCGACGCGCTGCTGGAGTGGGTCGGCTACTGGGAGCGGACCCGGGCCCGTGGCTACTCCACGCGGTACCGCTTCGACTTCCTGCGCGCGCTCGTCTACTGGGAGAGCGAGGAGCACGGCGAAGGGGAGGTGCGCGAGCAGCTCGACGCCGCGCTGGGGCGCCTGCGCGACGGAGCGCCGGTGCCGGTGCTCACCGCGGCCGGCGACCTGCGCGAGTCCGCAACCGACCACGGCGTGCGCGAGCTGTCCGTCGCGCTGACCAAGGCCGAGTTCCTCGCCGCCACCGCCCGGAGCGACGCGGCGCGGCAGGAGGCGGCGGGGCTCGGCCGGTGGGCGCTGGGCATCGCCAACCGGGTCCGCGGCCGGATGCGCGTGATCGCGCGGTCCCGGGCGCCGCTGGCCGCGGCGTTCCGGCGGCTGTACGGCGACATCGCCCTGCTCGCCGACCGGCTGGCCGCCGCCGGCACCCCCGGCGCCGCCGAGCTCGGCCTCGAGGTCGCCCTCGCGGCGAAGCAGACCGGCTTCGCCGCCCGCATCCGGGCCGACCGCGGCCTGATGAACGGCTACGTGCAGGGCGTGCTCGACGAGATCGTCGAGATCGAGAACCGGCTGGACGCCGGCGCCGACTTCGCCAGCACGCCGCACCAGCGCGCCGAGCGCCTCGACCAGCTGCACTTCAAGCTCGGCGACAAGGTGTCGGCGATGCTCGCCGAGACCGTGCTGCCCTCGCCGGTCAACCTCGCCGACCTGACCGGGGCGCTCGGGCAGCGGTACGCGCTGGACTACCTCGAGCTGCCGGACTCGCTGGGCGGGCGCCCGGCGCTGTACCGCTCGCTGCTGCGGCCCGGCCGCCCCGCCGTCTTCGAGCGCTTCGAGCCCGCACCCGCCGTCGCCGAGTTCTTCGCCGACCACCGCGCCGCCCGGGACCTGGTCGACGGCGTCGGGCGCGACACCCGGGTGCGCCGCTCCGGCGGCGCGCGGGCCGCCCGGCCGACCTGGCGGTCGATGGCGGGCCTGCTGCCGGCGGCGCTGCGCGACGAGCTGGCCGCCGGGCGCGACGAGCCCGTCCCGCTCGTCGTCTCGGCACACTCCTGGCTGAGCCTGGTCCCGTGGGCCGCCGTCACGCTGGAGGACGGCGCCCGGCTCGTCGAGCGGGCCCTGATCACGCAGACGCCGGTGCTGACCTGCCTCACCACCCCCGGCGCGCCGCCGGTCGCCGGCCGGGCGCTGGTGCGGCTCGTCGGCACCGACGCGCCCGGCGAGCACGGCGTCGACGTCGCCGAGGAGCGCACGGCCTGGGGCCTGCCCGCCGGCCCGGCCGGCGTGCCGCTGAGCGCCGCGCAGGTTCGCTCCGCCGAGGCGCCCGAGCGGCTGGCCGACACGCCCCGGCTCGCCGACGTCCTCACCGGCCGCGGGGCCTGGGCGTTCCTGCACGTCGCCTCACACGGCGGCCGCGGTGTCGGCCAGGAGGCGGGCGGCGACCACGACGGGCTGCGCCAGGAGCTGCGCCTGCCCGAGCAGCGGCTGACCGCGGCCCGGGCGCTGAGCCTGCACTGGCCGACGTCGGTGCTGATGGCCTCCTGCCACGTCGGGCAGGTCGTCAACGCCCGCGACGCCGAGCCGCTGAACTTCGTCATGGCCGTGCTCACCGGCGGAGCCGAATGCGTCGTCGCCGGCATGGCGGCCATCGGCGACCGCGAGACCGGCAACGTCGCGCGGGACATGGTCAACGCAATCCGGGGCGCGGGGCGTCCGCTCGACGAGGCGCTGCGGGCCGCGCAGCTCGCCGCGATCGCGCGCGACGCCGACGAGGCAGGGTGGGCGCTGCTCGCCGCCTACGTGCGGTGAGCCCGGAGCCGTCCGTCAGAACCTAGCGGGGCCGAGAGAGGGGCAAAGGACGATGGGACTGAGCGCGCAGCAGATCGGCGGGCTTGCCGAGGGCGTGCGCCGGCGCACGCAGGCGATCGACGACGAGCTCGTGACCGCGATCGAGCGCGAGGTCGTGGCGTATCGCGACGTGCTGGAGCGGGCGCCGGCGCAGCGGCCGGCGGCCGAGCTGGTCGAGCCGCTGCGGATGATCGGCTGGCTGATCTACGAGGCGTCCATGGGGCTGCTGTGGGACATCGCGCCCGCCTTCGAGTCCCTCGACGGCGACAAGGGCGAGCAGTCCCGCGCCGACGCCGCGCTGGTCGTGCGGCTCGCCGACGCGGCACGGCAGCTGCCGTGGCCGGAGTTCGCGCCGCGGGCGCTCGGCGCGATCCGGGCGCACGCGCTGGTGGAGTCCAAGCGCGACACCGAGCTCGGCTTCGACGCCGCCTACATCTTCCACCAGGAGGCGCGCACCAAGCAGCAGAGCTTCGCCGACAGCCACGGCGACGAGCCCGACCGGGACCAGTACGTCCTGGACCTGCAGGAGGTGCTGCTGCAGCTGGCCCTGGCCGAGACCGGGACCGCCTGCCGCACCGCCGAGCGGGTCCTCGGGCTGTGGGTGGAGGAGCTGGACAAGGACCCGCGGGAGGCCGCCTGGACCGACGACGAGAGCGGCCAGTGGACCAAGCGCATGTTCCGGCAGCTGTACGACGGGGTCTCGATCGGCGAGCGCGCGCTGAGCGTCGCCGAGGAGATCGAGCGCGAGCACGGCTTCACCTACGAGGTCACCGCCGACCGGCTCGCCATGCCGACCGCCTACCGCAACCCGGCGATCATGACCAGCCGGGCGCTGCTGCTGGTGTACTCCATGTGCCCCGAGATGGAGGAGCTCGGCGAGGACCCGATCGGCGCCGACAGCTGGGCGAAGTTCCGCGAGAACCTGATCGCGCGGTTCGACCGGGCCTTCGAGTACCTGCGCCGCACGGTCCTGCGGGCCGACGGCAGCGACTGGGGTCTGCTGTTCGACCACCTCCGCTCGATGGTCCAGCTGTGCCTGCACCTGGCCCTGCTCATCCCCAACCACCGGCTCTCCAGCGAGCTCGTCGTCGACGGCGAGCTGACGCTGCACCTGCTCGACGACGACGCGGTCGAGGCGATCTCGGCGTGGCTGGCCGCCGACGGGGCGGACGGCAGGCAGCGCGGCGACGCCAACATCATCGGCACCGCCTCCAAGCCGAGCTTCATCGCCTCCGTCGAGGCGTGCCGGACCGACGGCGGCACCGCCGCCGACTACCGCGTGTGGCGGCGCCGCTGGTTCGTGCTCGACCGCTATGCCGGCACCGAGGGGCGCGCCGAGCGGATGACGCCCATCCTCGGCGGCCGGCCCGGGCAGTGACCCATGGGCACCATCTACGCCCTCATGGTGGGCATCGACCGGTACGACAACCCGAAGATCCCCGACCTGCTCGGCTGCCGCAACGATGTGCTGGCCGCGACCGAGGTGCTGCGGCGGCGCGCCGCCGCCGGCACCGAGGTGCGGGACGTGACCCTGCTCGACGGCGAGGCGACCGGCGCCGCGATCGTCGAGGGATTCCGCACCCACCTGGCGCAGGCGGGCCCCGGCGACGTCGCGCTGTTCTGGTTCAGCGGGCACGGCTCGACGCACCCGGTGCCGGAGGCGTACTGGCACCTGGAGCCCGACGGGCGAATGGAGACGCTGGTGTGCGCCGACAGCCGCGTCGACGGGCGGCCCGAGCTGCTGGACAAGGAGCTCGCGCTGCTGCTCGACGACGTCTGCGAGGGCGGCGCGCACGTCGTCGCCGTGCTCGACAGCTGCCACTCCGGCGGCGCCATGCGCCGCGAGTACCGGGTCCGCTCCGCCGACCCGGCCGGCGAGCCCTTCGAGTGCCACCTGGTGCCGGACCTCGCCGAGCGCTACGCCGGCGGCGCGCCCGCCGCGCGCCACGTCACCCTCGCCGCGTGCCAGAAGCAGGAGCTGGCCGCCGAAGAGGAGCTCGACGACGTTCACCACGGCCGGTTCACGTGGGCGCTGCTGCGCGCCCTGCGCCGGGCCGGGCCTGAAACCACCTACCGGGAGCTGCTCGCGGTCGCCCAGGGCGAGGTCGAGCGCCGCTCGGCCACCCAGCGCCCGCTGGTCTTCCCGCCCGGCACCGGCCCCGCCGACCGCCGGCTGCTCGGCGGCGAGGCGATCGGCGACCCGCCGACGACCCTCATGCGCTACGGACGCGACGGCTGGGAGGTCAACGCCGGCGCGGCGCACGGCGTCGAGGCGGGCCCGGCGCGCTTCGCGGTCGGCGGGCCGGACCCGGCGGGCAACGTCGACGTGACGCGGGCCGAGGCCGGGCGCAGCCTGGTCGCGCCGGTCGGCTGGGTGCCCGACACCGGCCGGGTGTACGCCGTCGAGCTCCGCCGCCCGTCGCGGCCCACCCTGTTCGGGCTCGCCGCCGGCCTGGCGCCCGGCCTGGCCGCCTCGCTGCGCGCGGCCGTCGCCGCCGGCGACCCGCACGTGCGCATCGTCGCCGACGCCGAGGACGCGGAGCTGCTCATCGGCCCGGCGCACCGCGGCGTCCGGCTCACGACCGGCAACCGGGAGGTCATCGCGGACGTCCCGTTGCCGCCGACCGTGGCCGACCTGCGCCACGTCGCCCGCTGGTGGCGCATCCGCAGCCTGCGCAACCGCGACTCGGGCATCGCCGGGGGAGTGCTGCTGGAGGTCGTCGAGCCCCGGTTCGGCGAGGCGATCGTGCCCCGGCAGCGCGCCGCGACCCCGCTCGGCCCGGACGGCGCGCTGCGCCTGGCATACGGGGTGGAGGGCGGCGAGCCCGTGCCGCCCGGGCGCTTCCTGCGGCTGCGCAACACCACGGACCGGCCGTTGTACTGCGTGCTGCTGGACCTCACCGAGCGGTTCAAGATCGACGGGGAGCTGTTCCGCTCCGGCCGCATCGAGCCGGGCGACACGGCCGCGGCCCACGACGGGCAGATCGTCGACTTCTTCCTGCCGGCCGACCTCGAGGACCGCCCCGGCTCGACGTACCGCGACTGGCTGATGCTCATCGTCTCCACCGACGAGCTCGACGCGCGCCCCTACGAGCTGCCCGCCCTGGACCAGTCGCGCCGCGAGATCGAGCCCGAGGACGGTCACGACGCGCTCACCGGCGACTGGTGGACCAGCGTCCTGGAGGTCGTGACCGCCGGCCCGCAGTAGCCCGCAACGCGGGCCCTACACCCTGCTGCTCGGGCTGGGCAGTCCGAGCAGCAGCTCGTGCATCCGGCAGCGCAGCCCGAAGACCGCCACGACGAACAGGGCCGTCAGCGCCAGGCGGGCCAGCAGCAGCGGGATCATCCACTCCAGCCGCAGCTCGAACCAGTGCCCGTCGACCAGGCCGGCGTGCGGCAGCGCAAACCCGGCCGCCACCGTGGCCGCGATCCCGATCCGCCACGCCACGACCGCGCGTGTCGTGAGCACCGGCCCCGGGTCGGCGCCCCGGCTGCGCACCAGCGCGGTGCACAGGAAGTACCACACCCCGGCGAAGAGCAGGTGGCCGTAGAACAGGAACGTCTCGTAGCCGCCGAGGCGCTGGCCGAGCTGAAGGCCGCCCAGCGGCGGCGACGGCAGCGCCGGGATGATGCGCAGCAGCGCGACCACGTCCGCGACGGCGACGAACGCAAAGATCGCGGCCGTCGCGAGCACGAACCACATGGCCGCCTCGAGCCGCGCGGCGACGCCGCCCGCCGCGTGCCGGAAGGCCGGCGGCGGCGCGGCGGTCGTCATGCCCACCACCCGTTCGCCTTGACCGCGAGCCGGTTCGCGGCGGCGAGGTTGTCGGTCAGCACCGCCCAGCCGTCCCCGGCCACGACCTTCTCGGTGCCAAGGGAGACCGCGACCTCGGTGTGCATCTTGCCGATCCAGCCGTCGCGCTGCCGCCCGTCGTCGAAGGTCACGATGGTCAGGCGCTTGTGGTCGAGCTGGCAAGCCGCGCTCTCCCGCACGCCCGGATCGGGGTGCAACCTGTCGACGGTGGCGCAGCCGGCGGCCGCGGCCACCTGGGCCGCGGTGAGCGGCCCCGGCGCGAACGCGGCCTGCGCCGCCCACCCGCCGAGGCCGGCGACCAGCAGGGCGCCGGCGATCACGAGCTCGGTCTTGATCGAGATCACGCGCCGCACTGTAGCGACCCCCGTTGCGGGCCGCCACCCCGTTGGCCGGGGCACAGCCGGACCCGGTGGGACGTCCGACGCGACCGGGTCGGACGTCCGCCGATGCCGGTGGCCGTTCGGCCCGGGCGGGCAATGCTTCCGTCGATGCCCGCGGCGGCCGCGGAACCAATAGCGTTGGTGGATGGAACCGGTCGACTTGGACGAGCCCTCCGCCCGGCGCCGGGAGGCGCTGCACGCCCTGCGCCGGCGAATCGACGAACTCGACACGGGCCAGCCGGCGGTCCGGCTGGCGCTGGCCACCGCCGAGCGGCGCGTCACCGCGGGCGAGCCGGCGGCCGGGTTGCTCGACGAGCCGGTGCGCTGGTTCGCCGCCGTCCGGTCGCTGCTCGACGGCGTCGCCGAGGGCACCGGCGCGGTGTGCGGCAGCCTCGGGGAGGCCCGCGCCGCGTTGGACGCCGCCGAGCACGACCTGCTGCAGCAGGAGGCGCGGCGACGCGCCGAGGCCGACCGCGAGCGGCGCCGGCAGGAGATCCTCGAGGAGGCCCGGCGCCGCCTGAGCGAACTCGGCGACGACGACCCCGACGAGGCGATCCGCGTCGCCGGCTTGACCCCGCCGCCCGCTGCCGCCGCTGCGCCGCCCGTGCCGGTCACGCCGCCTGCCGCGGCCGTTGCGCTGCCCGCAATTGCCGTCGCGCCGCCCGTTGTGGTTGCGCCGCCTGTCCTCGAGGCGCTGACACAGCCACAGCCACAGCCCCAGCCGGAGCCGGTGGCGCCGGCGGCGGCCGGCGAGGCCGCAGCGGAGATGCCGGCGCACGACTCCGGCGTGTGGCCGGTCGTGATCGCCGAACTCATCGACCGCGGGCGCGAGGACCTCGCGTGGCTGACCGCCGAGGCCGACGACCAGTCCCGCGCCCGGCAGCGCGCGCTCGCGTTCTTCGCCGGCGCGATGCGCTGCGACCCCGACAGCCTCGAGGGCTCGCTGCCCGACGTGCTGCCCGAGGAGGTACCGGACGGCATGGACGAGGCCGCCGTGCTCCTCGCCGCGTGCCTGCGCTTCGGCCTCGACGCCGGATACTCGCCGGTCGGCCTGCCGCGGCTCGTCGAGCGCGCCGACATCCAGCATCCGCCGCTGCGCGCGGTGGTCGCCGTCGCGGTGGACGCGGTCAACCACGGCGGCCGGCGCACCTTCGCCGACGAGGGCGGCTACGACGACCTGCTGAAGCGGTGGGCGGCCCTGGGGCCGCAGGCGCAGTCGCTCAAGGACCGGCTCAGCGCGGCCAACGTGGTGTTCCCCCGCGCCAGCAACGTCCTGCACTACCTCGTCCGCGACAACGAGCGGCTCGGCCGGGCGCTCGTCGACGTCGCCGACCTCGCCGCCGCCGGGCCGTCGGCGGTCACCGGCGCCGACCCGCGCCTGGACGGCATCAAGGACGTCGCGCACATCCTGGGCAACGCGGCGACCGTCAACGCCCTCATCACCGCCGCCGACCACGCGCTGAGCTCGCCGACGCAGCTGCGCAAGCCGATCCAGGCCAAGGCGCGCACCCGGCTGCTGCAGATGGTCGACGAGGTCCGCGCCGTGCTCGCCGAGGCGCTCGCGGTCGCGGCCAAGCTGCGCCAGGCCCGCCGCCCCGAGGAACTGTTCGACATGGACGCGCTGCGGCGGGCGGGGGAGAGCTACGAGCCGCCGGCGGCGCCGCGCACGGTCGGGGAGACCGCGCTGCACCGGCTGGCGCTGTGGATCCGCCAGGAGCCCGGGCCGGCGGGGCCACGGACGCTGCGGGAGGTGCGGCGGGAGGCGCTGCGGCTGGTGTACGAGGTCGAGCGCGACGCTGCCGGCGACCCGACGCTGCGGCTGCGCCCGCACCACCTCGACGGCGCGCTGCACGGGCGGACCGTCATCGAGGCGGTCGGCGGGTTCCTCGACCGCGGCAACGTCCGCGCCGCCCGCGAGCTGCTCGGCGAGGAGGAGTCCGACGCCGTCGAGCGGCGCGCCGAGGCGCTCGGCCGCGAGCACGTCACCGCCGTCAAGGCCGCCGACGTGTCGATCGCGAAGCTGCGCTCCCTCGGCCTGGACGAGCTGGCGCGCGAGCTGGAGAGCGAGCTCGACGACTGGCGCGTCGCGCCGGTCGACCGCTACGACCTGGCCCGGGCGCCGCTGGCCGGCGTCACCGCGCGGGCCACGGAGGCATTGACCGCGTACCGGGCGGAGCTGGAGGGCCGGCTCGCCGCGCTGACGGCGCCGCGCGACGACATCGAGCGGGTCCGGCGGGTGCTGGACCGCAACGACGAGGTCACGGCCGAGGAGTTCATCACCAAGCTCAAGAGCGGCGAGGCGCTGCCCGAGGCGGTGTCCGTCGGCCGGCGCGGCGACTTCGACGAGTTCTTCCCCGCCGTGGTCGAGCACGCCGCCGAGGCCGCCGCGAAGGCCGGGCCGCACGAGCACCCGGAGGAGGCCGCGCTGCAGAGCGTCATCGACCGCTTCGGCGGGCGGCAGCCGACCGTGGGCAGCCTCCGCGAAGGGCTCAGCGCGTGGAAGCACCTCTATCAGCTGTACTACACCAGGAAGCGCGAGCGGGGCGAGAAGGGCGAGGTCCGCTTCCGCAACGCGCTCGCCGACGTGCTGCGGATGCTCGGCCTCAACCCGGTCAGCGACCACAGCTCCTTCCAGGACGTGACCGACGCGCCGCGGCTGCGCATGGCGGCCTACGAGGTGCGGGCCCGGCCCCTGGACGGTTCCTACGTGCCGCAGCTGGGCACGCAGGCCAACGGCCGCTACACGGTCATCCTGATGTTCGAGCGCTCCACCAGCCCCGGCCGGCTGCTGGACCTGGTGCCCGAGCGCGGGCGCACGTCGGCGAACCTCATCCTGTACTTCGGCATCCTCGACGTCGACCAGCGCCTCAAGCTGCGCCAGCACAGCATCCCCACCTCGGGCAAGGGCTCGCCGACGCTGGTGATCGACGAGGCCGTCATCGGCTGGCTCGCGACCCGGCAGGAGGCCGGCTTCCGGGCCACGCAGGAGGTGACGCTGCCGTTCACCTCCATCAACCCGTACACGCCGTTCGCCGGCGGCGACGTGCCCAGCGAGGTGTTCGTCGGCCGGGAGCGCGAGCGGGAGGCGGTCGAGCGCGCCTCCGGGTCGATGTTCGTCTACGGCGGCCGGCAGCTGGGCAAGTCCGCGCTGCTGCGGCGGATCGAGAAGCTGTACACCGAGCCGCTGGTCCGCGGCCGCACCGGACGGCGGGTGGCGCTGTACCTCGACCTCAAGTCGGAGTCGATCGGCGAGGCCCGCAAGCCCGAGGAGCTGTGGAGCCTGCTGATCCGGCCGCTGAGCCATCTCGGCGTACTGCCGGGCAACCAGGTCAACATGCAGCCCGATCGCGTCTCGCAGCTCATCGCGGAGTGGCTGGACCGCGACGACGCCAACAGCCTGCTCCTGCTGCTCGACGAGGCCGACATGTTCCTGGCCGCCGATGCCGTGCCGGACGAGAACGGCACCGGCCAGTTCCGCACGTTCCAGCGGCTCAAGAACCTCATGGAGCGCTACGGCCGCCGGTTCAAGCCGGTGTTCGCGGGCCTGCACCAGGTCCAGCGCTTCTACGACCTGTCCAACACCCCGGTCGCGCACGGCGGCGCGGACATCCTCATCGGCCCGCTGCGCCCGCTCGAGGTCCGCGATCTCGTCGAACGGCCGATGCGGGCCATCGGCTACGACTTCGAGTCCGACGACCTGGTCTGGCGGATCGCGGCGCTCACCAACTACCAGGCCAGCCTGGTGCAGATCTTCTGCGAGGCGCTCATCGACGACCTGCAGCGCCGGGCGGTACGCCGGCCCGGCCGGATCGTCATCACCAGCGACGACGTCGACGGGGTCTACGCCAACCGGGCCGTGCGCGAGCTCATCGCGCAGCGGTTCCGGTGGACGATCAACCTCGACACGCGGTACCGCGTCATCGCCCTCGTCGTCACGGTCCTCAGCCTGGAGGACGGGCAGCCCGGCAGCACGTTCCCGGTCGACGACCTGCGCACCTACTGCGCCGCGTCGTGGCCCAAAGGCTTCGCCGAGGATGAGCTTCGCAGCAAGGATTTCGTCCGGTACCTCGACGAGATGGTCGGCCTCGGCGTGCTGCACCGAAGCGGCGAGGACTACGGCATCCGCTCGCCCAACGTCGTCGCGCTGCTCGGCACGAAGAAGACCCTCGACCAGGAGCTGCGCGAGGCGTCCACGCACTTCGAGCTGCCGTACGAGTACAACCCGAACATGAGCCGCATGGTGATCGGCAAGGAGTGGGAGCGCTCGCCGCTCACCGACGCCGACCTCGCGGACCTGGTCGGGGAGAAGGAGGACACGGCGCACAACCTGTCCCGGGTGCGCCGCGCCGGCCGGCAGTACAAGGTCGCCGTCGTCACCGGCACGCCCGCGCTCGGCGTCGACCGGGTCTGCGCCGTGCTCGACCGCGTCGCCGGCCAGCAGCAGCTGCACCTGATCCGCACCCCGCTGGCCGACCTGCGCCGCCAGCTCTCCAGCGCCGACACCAACCATCGCCTGCTGCTCGTCGAGGCCGACCACCGCCCCGGCGCCGGCCTGGCCGGCACCCTGGCCGAGATCGCCGGGCTGATCGGCGACCGCGTCATCGTCCGGGTCATCGTCGTGGCCCGCCTGCACACCGCCGAGCCGCTCGAGGTGCCCGCCGGCGATGCGTTCCTGCACGTGCGCCTGGGCCGGTGGTCGATGGACGCCCTGCGCGCCTGGCACGACTTCCCGTTCGAGACGGTGGCGCTGCGGCGCACGGTGCACGAGCTCACGTCGGGCTGGCCGATGTTGCTGGAGCGCGCCGCCGAGCAGGTCAACGGCGGCCGGTCCACCGACGACGTGCTGAGCGGCCTGCGCCACCCGTTCGCCACCGCGGAGCGGGCCCGCCGCTTCCTCGACGACGTCGGCATCGACGAGCACCTGCGCCCACTGGCCCGGTCCTGGGCGGAGAACAGCAGCGAACCCGGCGATCGCCCGCACCTGGTCGCCTTCAGCGTCACCGACCTCGCCCCGATCCTCGGCGACGCCGGCGAGTTCCTGGACCGCATGAAGCTCCTCGACGCAGCCCAGTCCAACGGCGCCGACTGGGTCCTCGACGCCGTCGTCGCCGAGGCCCTCACCGTGGCAGGGTGAGATGGACGGCACGGTGTGGCGGCTGCCGGGCCCCGACCGGCTCGTCGCCCAGGTGACCGGGGAGGTCCAGCGCGGCCGGCACGTCGCCGTGGTCCTCCCCGCACAGCGCGCCGCGGAGCCGTCGTTCGTCGAGGGCCTGCTGTCCGCGATCGTGCACACCCTGCGCGCGTGCGGCGAGGAGCCCCGCCGCCCCCGCCCCTTCGAGCCCGGCCTGTCCCCGCTGCGCTGGCTGGCCCAGTGCCTGGTCTTCGGCGACGAGCTGCCCGCGGTCGTCGGCGACCTGCTCGACCACGAGGACGCCTCCGCCCGCACCGCGGTGCTGGACTGCACCGGCCTCGACGCCCCGCCGCCCGCCGCCATGGCCGACCTGCTGACCCGCCTGACGCTGGCGTCGCGCCCCCGCCCCGCGGCCACCCGCCCGCGCGTGGTCGTCGTCGGCACCCGCGACATGCTCCCGCTGCTGGGCCCGGAGACCGCCGACGTCACCTTCGAGGCCGTCTGGTGGTGGGGCCGCCTGACCCGCTGGGACGTCGCCTGCCGCCTGGCACCCGTCGTCGCCGGCGAGGGCATCCTGCGCGACGTCCGACTGGAGACGATCGTGGAGGTGTCGCGCTGGGATCTCGATCTGGCGCAGTACCTCGTCCGGGCCTGGGACGGCGACCCGCAGACCCTGGCCGCGACCGTCAAGGACGCCGGCCCCGGCGAGCTGGCCCCGCCGATGGTGCTGTCCCATCCGGCGTGGACCGCCCGCCCGCACGGGGACGTCGCCCACCTGTGGGACGGCGGCCACCTCGAGCTGTGGCAGAACGAGCACTGCCCGAGCCCGCACTCCCTGATCCCCACCCTGGACCAGTGCGTCTGGGCGGCACAGTCCCGCGTCCTGCTGCCCTGGATCGAGTCGAAGCGCCAGCTGCTGGTGCAGGCGCTCGTGCAGCGCTTCGGCGAGCCGAAGGTCAACGCCGCGGCGGCCCGCGCCGCCGACGACCCGACCCCGATCGAGGTCGGCCAGCTCTTCTACGTCGTCCGCGCCCTGCCCACGACGGACGCCCCGGCCTGGCGCGAGGCGAGCCGCCAGCTGAAGGCGGCCCGCAACCGCCTGGCCCACCTGCAGACCCTCCCGCTGGACGACCAGGCCCGCCTGGTGGCCGCCTGCGCCCGCCTGGGCCAGGATGTTGGGCATGGCGGGGGCTCGATATGACGGGTACGCGGACTGGTACGACGAGACGTTCCGGCGCTACAGCAACGAGGACGGCTCGGCGGGGCTGCTGGCCGAGCTGCTCGGGCCGCCGGGCGAGGGCGACCCGACCTGCCTGGACATCGGGTGCGGGACCGGCCTGCACTTCGCGGCGGTGCGGGCCCGCGGCTACGACGTGATCGGCGCGGACCTCTCCGCTGACCAGCTGCGCGTCGCCGCCGGCCGCAACCCCAGGGTGGTGCGGGCCGACGCCGCCCGGCTACCGCTGGCGGACGCGTCCGTCGGCGCCGTCACCATGACGTTCATCCACACCGACGTCGACGACTTCGCCGCCGTCGTGGGCGAGGCGGCCCGGGTGCTGCGGCCCGGCGGGCGGCTGGTCTACCTCGGGCTGCACCCGGCGTACGTCGGCGCGTTCGCCGACCGCCTCGACGAGGTCGGCGAACGGCAGCTGCGCCTCGCCGAAGGCTACGGGGAGGAGCGGCTGCGCTTCGATCCCACCGGCCGGTTCCCGATCCGCAGCCGCGTCGGTGCGCGCAACCTCACCCTGACGACCTTCCTCGGCGCGTTCCTGGCCCAGCCCGCGCTGCGGCTGCAGGCATTCGAGGAGCTCGACACCGCGATGCGGCCGTGGCGCCCGGACGGCGGGGACGGGCGGGTGGTGCCGTGGAACATCGCGGTCACCGCCCGGAGCGTGGCACCAGGGCGCTGAGGGCGGCGACGGCCAGTGCCAGCACGGTCGCGGCCAGGAAGACGCGGTCGTAGCCGGCTGCATCGGTCGCGGGGGCGGTACCGGCGACGGCGGCCAGCGCCGCCAGGCCCAGCGAGCCGCCGACCTGGCTCGCGGTGCTGGCCAGGCCGCCGGCGATGCCCGCGTCGGCCTCCGGCGCGCCGGCGGTCGCGGCCGCCATCAGCGTGGGGAACGTCAGCCCGATGCCGACGGCGACCAGCAGGGTCGGGCCGAGGATCGCGGTGAGGTAGGCGCCGTCGGCCCCGGTCCGGGACAGCCAGGCGAAGCCGGCCACGAAGCAGGCACAGCCGGCCAGGACCAAGGGGCGCACGCCCGTGCGCGGCAGCAGGGACGCGGTCAGGCGGGCCGCCACCACGAACGTCACCGCGGCGGGGGTCTGCGCCAGGCCGGAGCGCAGCGGGTCGTAGCCGAGGACGTTCTGCAGGAGCAGCGACGTGAAGTACCACATCGCCATGGCTATGCCCCCGAACAGCAGCAGCATGGCGTTGCCGGCGGCGACGCCACGGATGCCGAGCAGGCGCGGCGGCAGCATCGGGCGGGACGCGACGCGGGCCTCCACGACGGCGAACGCGGCCAGCAGGAGCAGGCCGGCACCCGCGGGGACGAGCACCCGGGCCGACGTCCACGTGTGGTCGGCGCTGCTCATGACGCCGTAGACGAGGGCGGCCAGGCCCGCCGTCGCGGTCGCGGCGCCGGCCAGGTCCAGCGAGTCGCGCTGGGCCGGGCGGTCCGCGAGCGGCGCCAGCAGCGCGGCGGCGATCAGCGTCGCGCCGATCGGCACGTTGATCAGGAACACCCAGCGCCACGACAGGGCGGACGTCAGGGCGCCGCCGGTGATCGCGCCGGCCATGCCGCCGACGCCGCCGGCGGCCGACCAGGCGCCGAAGGCACGGGCGCGGGCGTGCGGATCGGTGAAGGCGGTGTTGATCACCGCGAGGGTGGCGGGGGCCAGCAGCGCCGCGCCCGCGCCCTGCGCGACGCGCGCCGCCACGAGCAGGCCGGGGGCGGTGGCCAGGCCGGCGGCCAGGCTCGCGGCGGAGAACAGGGCCAGACCGGCAGCGAGCATCAGGCGCCGGCCGAACAGGTCGGCGGCGCGGCCGCCGGCGAGCATGAAGCCGGCGAAGGTGAGCAGGTAGCCGTCGACCACCCAGGCCACGCCCGCGGGCGTGAAGCCGAGGTCGCGGCGGATCGACGGCAGGGCGACGTTCACGATGGACGCGTCGAGGATCACCATGAACTGGCCGGCACACGCCAGCGCCAGCACCAGCCCGGCGCGCGTGCGCATGGGCACGTCGGCGGTGATCACGCGGCCGCCAGCAGGCGCGAGGCGATGCTCGCCAGGCGGCGGCCCTGGTAACGCGCGGCGTCCAGCGCCGCGGCGTCGGGGGCGGCGCCGGTCGGGGGGCCGGTGACGAAGGACGTGCCGTAGGGGTTGCCGCCGGCGGCGTACACGGCGGGGTCGGTGAAGCCAGGCGGGACGATCAGGGCGCCCCAGTGGTAGAAGACGTTGGACAGCGACAGGATCGTCGCCTCGCTGCCGCCGTGGCGGTTGATCGCCGACGTGAACGCGGTCACCGGCTTGTCGGCCAGGCGGCCCGCGCGCCACTGCCCGCCGGCCTGATCGATGAACTGCTTGAGCTGCGCGGCCGGCGCGCCGAAGCGGGTCGGCGTGCCGAAGGCGAACGCGTCGGCCCAGGCCAGATCCTCGACCTCGGCCTGCTCGACCGCCGCGGCGGCGTCGGCGTGGCGGCGCCACAGCGGGTTCTCGTCGATGGCGCTGTCCGGCGCCAGCTCGGCGACCCGCCGCAGCCGCACCTCGGCCCCGGCCCCGGCGGCCCCCTCGGCAACTGCGCGGGCCAGCGCATGCACGGTGCCCGTTGCGCTGTAGTAGATAACGGCGACCTTCACGGTCATGTCGGCCCCTCTGCTCGTGTAGAATTTAGTTATGCGCATAATGTTATGCGCATAACGATCCCGTCAAGGAGGGTCCGTGGACTTCGTGCGAGCCGATGCCATCAACCAGGCCATCCGCCTGTTGAGCCTGCGGCACCGGGCGCGTGCCGCCGCGCTGCTGGCACCGCTCGGGCTGCACCCCGGGCAGGAGGCGCTGCTGCTGGAACTCGCGCGGACCGGGCCGATGATCCAGGCGCAGCTTGCCGACGCCCTCGGCTGCGAGCCGCCCAGCGTGACACTCATGATCCGCAAGCTCGAGGCGTCCGGGCACGTCCGCCGGGCGCCCGCGCCGACCGACAGGCGGGCGACCGTCGTGGAGCTCACCGAGGGCGGCGCGGCGCTGGTCGAGCGGGTCAAGGAGGTTTGGTGCGCGCTGGCCGAGGAGACCGTGGCCGGCCTGGATGCATCGGTCGTGGCCGAACTGCCGGGCGCGCTCGCGATCATGACCGGCAATGTCGACGCGCGCTTTAGTTCTCGTTAAGTGTTGCTTAGATACCCCGTCGGGCGGTTTCGTGGTCGAGACCCGGCCGTTACGTTGGGTGCTAGTCCGCCGGCCGTCGTCATCCAGCCCGGGTGGCCCGGGCGGGCGCCGCCGAGTCGTTTGTCGGGCGCCGAGCTGGCGTTCGGTGCATGAGCCGGGGACCCACCGCAGCACGACCCCGGGGTGAATCCGTGACACACGGTAGGGCGCGCCTCCTTCTCGCCCGAACCCGTCAGCTAACCCGGTAGGCGGTCCGCGAAGAAGGACTCTGCCGTGTTCAACGGACGAACGGCGCTGCGCTCCGCGATCGTCGGGGCGGTGGTCGCGGCCATGGTCGCGCCCGCATGTGCCGCGCAGGCCGATCCGAGCCCCGAAGAGATCCAGGCCCAGATCGACAAGGGCAACAAACAAGTTGAGCTCGTCGTCGAGCAGTACAACAAGGTCACCGGCGACCTCGCCGCGACGCAGGCGTCGCTGACGTCGCTGGAGGCGGACCTGGTGCCGCTGCAGTCGCGGATGGACGCGGCGCACGCCGACGCCAACGCGGTCGCCGTCAGCGCCTACAAGACCGGCGGCAGCCTCGGCACGTGGTCGCTGATGCTCGGCGCCGCCGACTCCGGCAGCTTCGTGGACCGGGTCGGCACGCTGGAGCAGATCTCGCGCAGCCAGCAGGCGGACCTGGCGGCGTACGGCAAGGCGAAGGACGCCTTCGACACCGAGAAGCGCCGCCTCAACGAGGTCCTCGCCGCGCAGAGCCGGCAGAAGGCGGACCTCGAGACCCGCAAGAAGCAGATCGAGGGCGACATCGCCCGGCTCGACGAGATGCAGCGCAAGGCCGACGAGGCGGCGGCCGCCGCGGCCGCGGCGGCGAAGAAGCCGGCGCCGACGACCAACCCGGTGTCGAACCCCGGTCCGCCGCCGAAGGTCAACGGCGCGGCGGGCAAGGCCGTCAGCTACGCCTGGGCACAGCTGGGCAAGCGCTACGTCTGGGGCGCCGCCGGGCCCGACACCTTCGACTGCTCCGGGCTGACCATGATGGCGTGGAAGGCGGCCGGCGTCACGCTGCCGCACAACGCCGCCCAGCAGTACCAGAAGGTGCGCCACATCTCCCGCAGCCAGCTCCAGCCCGGGGACCTGGTGTTCTACAACGGCCTCGGGCACGTCGGCATCTACATCGGCAACAACCAGATCATCCACGCGCCGAACAGCCGCACAGTGGTCAAGGTCTCGCCGATCGATATCGACACGCTCTACGGATACGGCCGCCCTTAGGCGGTTAGGGCACGCAGCTCGGCCAGCACGTCCGTCTCGATGGCTTCGAGGGGGCGCTCCTCGCCCTCGCGGATCCAACGGGCGAACGAGATCGCGAACACGGTCATGCCGGTCTGCGCGGCCAGGTCGGCCGTGAGGTCGCCGACGCCCCGCGCACGCAGGGCGTCGGCGAGCGTCGCGCCGAGGGTGGCGAGCTTGTGTAGCTCGCGCTCCTGCAGGGCCGGGTTCCGGTCGATGATCGTCTGGCGGGTGCGCGAGTGCGGGCGCTGCTCGTCGGTGAAGAAGTCCGCGCCGGAGCGCAGCGCCGCCGCGACGATCTCGATCGGGGCGGCGTCCGGCGGTGCGGCCTGCACACCCTCCACGAACGCCTGCACGAGCCGCTCCTGGCCGTGGAAGAGGACCTCGCGCTTGTCCGTGAAGTGGCGGAAGAAGGTGCGCTCCGTCAGCCCGACCGACTGCGCGATCTCCGCCGCCGTCGTCTGCTCGAAGCCGCGGGCGGCGAACAGCGCGAGCGCGGCCCGCTGCAGCCGCTGCGGGGCTCCCGGTTCCCATCGCACCACGCGCTCCAGTGTAGTGATGGCAGCGGCTGACATTACGGGCTACGGTATGTCTGTCACTGACATCAACACTTCGAGGAGTGCACGTCATGCACGTATTCGTCACCGGGGCCTCCGGCTGGATCGGCTCCGCCGTCGTCGACGACCTGCTCGCCGCCGGCCACGAGGTCACGGGCCTGGCCCGCTCCGACGCCTCGGCCGCGGCCCTCGAGGTCAAGGGCGTCCGCGTCCGCCGCGGCGACCTCGACGACCTGGGCGGCATCCGCGCCGGCGCGGATGACGCCGAGGCCGTCATCCACCTGGCCAACAAGCACGACTTTGCCAACCCGGCCAACTCCAACGCGGCCGAGCGGGCCGCGGTGCAGACCATCGGCGACACCCTCGCCGGCAGCGGCCGGCGGTTCCTGCTCGCCTCCGGTCTCATGACCGTCGCGCAGGGCCGGCCCGCCACCGAGGCCGACGCTTCGCCGTTCCACGGGCCGGACACGCCGCGCGGCGGCAGCGAGAACCTCGCGCTGGAGTTCGTCGAGCGCGACGTGCACACCGTCAGCCTGCGCTTCGCGCCGACCGTGCACGGCATGGGCGACCACGGGTTCGTCGCGGTCATCGCCGCGGCCGCCCGCGACAAGGGCGTCTCCGGCTACCCCGGCGACGGCACCACCGGCTGGGCGGCCGTGCACCGCACCGACGCCGCCCGCATGGTCACCCTGGCCCTCGCGAAGGCGCCCGCGGGCACCCGCCTGCACGCCGTGGCCGAGACGAGCGTGCCGACCCGTGCGATCGCCGAGGCCCTCGGCCGCGCGCTCGAGCTGCCCGTCGCAGCCGTCGACCCCGACCGGGTCCAGGAGCACTTCGGCTGGATGGGCATGTTCTTCGCCCGCGACCTGCCGGCGACGAGCGCGGCAACGCGGGAGCTGCTCGGCTGGGAGCCGTCCGGGCCGACCCTCATCGAGGACATCGACGCGGGCGCCTACTCAAAGTCCTGACCACCGCGCGTGGACGTCGCCGCCGAACAGCTGCCAGTAGAAGTCGTTCATCCGGGCCGCGGCCGGCGCGTGCCGGGCCAGGATGGCGGCGATGTGCGGCGGCACGCCCGGCGGGACGCCGCCGCCGGCACACCGCCGCACGAAGGCGTTGCGCTCGGCCGGCGACGTCGGCGCGCCGCACACGGCGGTGACGAGCCAGTTCACCAGCTGCATGGCCGCATAGCCGGCGTCGTGTTCCATATGGTGTACCGCAAAAGCCCGCTCCGCCGCCGAAAGCTCGAACCGCGGCGAGGTGGCCAGCCCGAAGTCGGTGAGGTAGAGCCGTTCGCCGTCGGCGCGCAGGTTGCCGAGGTGCCCGTCCATGTGCAGCAGCTCGCGGCGGCGCAGGAACCCGACCACCTCGAACATCTGGTGCTCGGCCCGCTCGGCCTGACCGACCGGGTCCTCGGCCAGCCGGGCCGCGAGGTCGTGCGGGAGGTACTCGCCGAAGAGCACCAGGCTGGAGCGCGCCGCGGCGAGCTCGACCAGCCGGGTGCGCACCGCCGCGTCGCCGCCGAGCCGCGCGACGGCGGCGTCAATGTCGCGGTGCTCGTCGGCGATCGGCGCCCGGCCGGGTAGCACGCGCCAGTGGTACAGCAGCGGGAACGACGCCGCCTCGCCGGCCAGCACGCCCTCGGTCACGACGAGGTTCGCGGCCAGCTCCCGCCACGCCCCGAAGCCCGGCCCGCCGATGCCGTACTGGCAGTAGGCGGGCAGCCCGTACAGGTCGGCGGTGCTGTGCGGCCGGTCCAGCTCGCGCTGCGTGATCGGGACCCGCTTGGCGAACACCGGCACCCCGCCGGCGTCGATGACCGCGGAGTCGCCGCCAACGCCCACGGGCCCGGCGGGCGCGGCCGCCATCATCGCCGCGAGCTCGTCGTCGCTGCGGGCCGCGAGCCACCCGGAGGCGCGGTCATGGCGGTCCCGCCGGGCATCGATCATCAAGCCCATCATGCCAGCCCGGCGCGCTATCGTTCGGTGCGTGCGGACCACCGACCTGCGGCTGCTCCCCGACGGCCGGTCCATCCGGGTGGTACTGCGCCTCGGCGGGATGTCCATGCTGGCGACACGCGTCGCGAGCGGGTCGGACGAGGATGCGATCGCGGACCGGTGGGAGTCCGGCACGTCGCTGCCGGCCATGGCGGCCGAGTTCCCGGCGTTCGGCTCGGTCGAGCTCGCCGAGGCCCGCGAGCGCGGCGACATCACCGAGTACCAATGGCGGGACTACTACGAGAACCCGGGCCGCTGGTGGTACCTGGAGCGGATGCGCACCCTGATCGACGCGGCGTTCGCCGAGCCGCGCCTGCGCGCAGTGCAGCCGTCGCTCATCAGCCACTACACGGTGCTGCGCCTGCACCTGCCCGGCGGGAGCAGGCCGTCGGCGCAGCGCGTCGCCGATGACTCCTACCTGGTGCGGACCGCCGACCGCCGGGAGGTCGGCACCGGCGACGGCCCGCGCGCCGTCGAACTGCTCCTGCGTGTGCTCGGGTCCTGATATTGCCGGCGATCTTGCGCCGCGGCTGGTAGTTTTCCGCGGTGATTCAGGGCTGGCGGTGGGACAGCACGCTGTTCGCGGGGACCGCGGACTACTACATGCAGGGGCGTTTGCCCTATGCGCCGGGCTTCGCCGAGATCCTCGCCGAGGCGCTCGGGCTCGACGGGCGCGGGCGGCTGCTCGACGTCGGCTGCGGGCCGGGCAACGTGGCCCTTGCGCTCGCGCCGTGGTTCGCCGAGGTCGTGGGGCTCGACCCGGACGAGGAAATGCTGGCCGAGGCGGCGCGGCAGGCCGAGCGGCGCGGAGTCGGCAACGCGGGCTGGGTCCGGGCCCGGGCCGAGGACCTGCCCGCCGGGCTGGGCGGGTTCCGGGCGGTGACCTTCGCCAACTCGTTCCACTGGATGGATCGCGACCGGGTTGCCGCGACCGTCATGGGAATGCTCGAGCCGGGCGGCGCCTTCGTCCACCTGGCCGAGCAGCACGACGCGCCCGCGCCGGCGACGGCGCTGCCGCGGCCCGCGCCGCCCCGCGAGCGGATCGCCGGCCTCGTCCGCGCGTACCTCGGGCCGCAGCGCCGCGCCGGGCAGGGTGTGATCGCCGGCGGCGAGACGCCCAGCGGGGAGAACGAGGTGCTCGCGCGGGCCGGGTTCGTGGGGTTCGAGCGGCACCTGGTCGCGGGCGGGCAGGTCCTCGAGCGCAGCGCCGACGACGTCGTGGCGTGGACGCTCTCGCACTCCGGCTCCGCGCCGCACCTGTTCGGGGACCGGTTCGGCGACTTCGAGCGGGACCTGCGCGCGCTGCTGCGCGAGGAGGCGCCGGACGATCGCTTCGCCGAGCACCTGCCGCCGACGGAGATCCGGACGTGGCGGCGGCCGTCAGCCGATCGTCAGGCCGAGGGCGACGAGGATGGCGGCCAGCACTAGGAGTACCACAGCGATGAGAACCCATCGCGGGCGCTGAACCGGCACGACCACCGGGACCGGCGCGGGCGCCGGCTCCGGGACCAGGATCACGGGCGGCGGCGCGGGCGCCGGAACCGCAGGCGGCGCGGGCGCCGGAACGACGGCCGGCGTCGGTGCCGCGACCGCAGGCGGTGTCGGCGCCGCGACCGCAGGCGGCGGTGCGGCGGCGCGGTCGGCGGCCTCGGCGCGCGCGATGAGCTTCGCGATCCGGGCGCTCGCCGTGCGCAGCCGGTCGGCCTCCTTCGACGTCAGCTTGCGGCCCGCGACGAGCGCGCACGCGCGGGCCACGGCGACGACGAGCGCCTGGTCGGTGACCAGGCCGCGGTGGCCGGCGAACAGGGCCGAGACGGTCTTGTGGTCGACGGCGAGCCCCGGCGCCAGGCGGCGGGCGCGGATGACGTCGGCGAGATGGCGGCGGATGCCCTGCGTGCGGTTCTTCGGACCGGTGCGGCCCCGCTTGCGGCCCGTGCGCCGCTCCGAGCGGCGCGCGGCGCGGGCGGCCGCCGCGGTCAGCGCCGCGACCAGGGACTCGACGGCCTCGTCGACCGCCTGCCACCACGGCGTCACTGCATCCGCCAAAACCCGCCCCGTCCTCGCGCCCGGAGGCGATTCTGCCGTGGCGCCGGCGGCGCCGCTCGGCGGGGGCCGCGCGGGCGTCAGATCGTCGCGAGGTCCAGGCCGCGGCGGCCGGTCTCGTTGAGGTCGGCGAGGCGGAAGCGGTCCGGTCTGCCGTGGCGCCGGCGGCGCCGCTCGGCGGGGGCCGCGCGGGCGTCAGATCGTCGCGAGGTCCAGGCCGCGGCGGCCGGTCTCGTTGAGGTCGGCGAGGCGGAAGCGGTCCGGCCACTCGCGCTCGTAGTGCTCCTCGGGGAAGTCGGCGGGGCTGGAGCCGGTCTCGAACGCCTCGCGCACCTTGGCCGCATAACGTTCGTTGCGGGGGCACCAGGGAGCGGCGGGGATGTACATGACGTTGCCCCAGCCGCGCTGGTCCCGCACCGGCGCCACGCTGTGGATCATGTCGCAGTGCCACCAGACCGAGTCGCCGGCCCGGACGTCGGGGATGCCGGCCTGCGCGCGCATGAGCAGCGGGTGCCAGCGTTCATTGGCCGGGAACACCTGGTTGACGGTGACGCCGCACATCTCGTCGTCGGGGACGTCGGCGAGCAGGGGGCGCAGCATGAGGTACGCCATGGCGGCCGGGATCGGCACCGTGTGGAGCACGCCCTGGTCGTGGTCCATGTCCGACAGCGCCGTCCAGCCCTGGAAGGTGCGGAAGGCCGAGCACATGGTGGTGCCGGGGTACTGCGGCCCGTCGGTGCGGTAGGCGGCGTCCCACGGGTCGTACTGCTCGACGCTGCCGTCGAAGAGGTGCCGGAACGCCCGCTGGTACGCCTGGGTCATCCACAGGTCGAGCGTGCCCGGGTCGAGATGGGTGCCCAGCCCGGCGGAGTCGGCGCCCTCGGGCCGGCGGCGGATGCGGTCCGGGTAGAGCGAGTCGCGGTCCGGGTCGAACCACCGCACGCCCTCCGAGTCGTACTTCCACTGCCGGTTCAGCAGCGACTGCACCCGGGCCATGCGCTCGCTCTGCCGGGCCTGCATCTGGGCCGGCGACCAGTAGATCGGGTAGATCTCGGGCTTGGAGCCCACGGTGCCGAAGAAGTCGTCGCCGGGCCCGCGGTACGTCTCGAAGAACCGGTTGCCCTCGACGTACTCGACGATGTTGCGGTCCCAGCCCAGCGCCTGTTCCCGCTCGAAGTGCCCGCGCACCACGAGGCAGCCGCGCCGCCGCAGCAGGTCGAGCTGCTCGGCCGGGACGGTGCCGGCCTCGATGTCGGCGTAGTCGATGACCGGCCACACCGGCTCCCCGCGCTCGAGCGCCGCCTCGACCTGCTCGACCTCGGCCTCGATGCGCCGCTCGACGACGGCGAAGACCTCCTCGACGGTGCGCCCGGACGCGGCGATGCGCGCCCGGATGGCGGCCTTGATCTCGCGGACGGCGCCCGGCAGGTCGGCCGGCGTCTCCTCCCAGTGCGGCAGGGCGGGTGCGGACACGGCGCGACTCCTTCTAGTTAGGACTCCTTATTTGAATCGACGGTACCCCGGGCGCCGACTTCTAGGCAAGAGTCCTGACTAGAATCGGCACATGGACGCCGCGCACCCCTCACTCGAGCTGCTCCGGTCCCTGACCGACGAGCACGTGCTGCGCGCCCTCATGCGCCACCGCCGCCTGACCCGGGCCGAGCTGGCGGCGCAGATCGGCATCTCGAAGCCGACCGCGGGGGAGAGCGTGCGCCGCCTCGCCGAGCGCGGCCTGGTCGCCGACACCGGCGAGCGGACGCCGGGCGGGCGGGGACGGGGCCGGGTCGGCTCGTACTACGCGCTCTCCGGCGCCGCCGGCACCGCCCTGGCGGTCTCGATCGCGCCGCAGGGCGTGGTGGGGGAGATCGTGGATGCGTACGGGGAGACGGCGGCCCGGGCCGAGCGCGCCGTCGGCCGCCCCGCCGCCCCCGCCGACGTCGCGGCCGCGCTGAGCGGCGTGTGCGAGGAGATCACTGGTTCGCCGGGCGCGCCCCGCCTCGCGGTGGTCTCCGCGGCCGACCCGGTCGACCGCGCCACCGGCCGGCTCGTGCACCTGCCCGACGCGCCGTTCCTGGTCGGCGAGCTCGACCCGGTCGCCGTCCTCGCGCCGCACGTGGCCGGGCCGGTGACCGTCGACAACGACGTGAACTGGGCCGCCCGTGCCGAGCGGGAGCACGCCGGTGACGACTTCGCCTACCTGTACCTGGGCGAGGGCCTCGGCTGCGCCGTGGTCGCCGACGGCGAGGTCGTCCGCGGGCGCAACGGCCTGGCGGGGGAGATCGCGCACCTGGTCACCGTCGGCCCGCAGGGCCGGGCGATGCCGCTGATCGAGGCGATCGGCCGCCTGGGCGTGCGCCTGCCCGGCTCGACCGCGATCGACGCCGAGGCGCTGCTGGCCGCCGACCGCCGGGCCGTCGCCGTCGCGGTGGCCGGCGTCGTCGCGGCGATCGTCGCGCTCACCGATCCCGGGCTCGTCGTCATCGGCGGGACGTGGGGTCCGGCGCTGCTCGGCGCCGTGGACGGGGCGGTTTCGCAGCTCGCTCGTGCGGTACCGCTGAAGGCTGCCGCCGTGACGAACGAGCCCGCGCTGACGGGCGCCCGCCTTGCGGCGGTGGCCCGCCTGCGCGAGGCGATCGTGGCGTTATGACGGGAGTTGCTGGGCCGGAGCGTCCAGGAAGGCCAGCGTGACGGCGGCGAGCAGCGGCGAGCTGAAGATGCTGTAGTGGGTCAGGCCCGGCAGGATGGCGAGCGCGTGCCCGCCCTTGGGCCGCCCTTCGTTCATCCAGCCGCCGTCGCGCAGCCCGCCGTCGAGCAGCTCGAACACCTCGACGTAGTGGCTGGGCGGCGCCATGTCGGCGTCGGCGGCCACGAACATGGTCGGCACCTGCAGCCCGCGGATCTGCTCGGTGACGTCGAAGTCCTGCTCCATGAACGCCCCGATCTTGTCCAGCAGCCGCGGGAAGTCCTCCGGCCGGGGCGCGACCCGCTGGTACAGCTGGTACATCGGCGTGTCCTTCATGAACTCCGCCGCGGCGGCGCTCACCTGCCCCTGCTGCGCCCGCATTTCGGCATAGATGGCATCGGTACGCGCATGCGCCGACACCGCCACCAGCTTCTCGACCACCTCCGGATGGTCGATTGCGGCCCGCAGCGCGACGCCGCCCCCGAGCGAGTAGCCGACCAGCGCGGCCTTGCCCAGCCCGAGGAACTCGACGAGCGCCGCGATGTCTGCGGCCATCATGCCGAGGTCGAGCGGCCGGTCGACGTCGGCGGTCCGCCCGTGCCCCTGCAGGTCGACGGCGATCACCTGGTGGCGTTCGGCGAGCGCGGGGATCACGGGCCCGAACATCTCGCCGGAGCCGAGACCTCCGTGGAGGAGCACGAGCGGGCTGCCCTCGCCGTGCGTCTCGTAGTAGAGATTGATGCCGTTTACGTCGGCGTACTGCCCCACGCCCTTGGCGTCGGAGCCCCAGTCGTCAGCGGTCATGGGACGACCTTACGGCGTGCCGAGCGGAGGCGTTGTGGCTCGGGCCGATCCATCCCGGCCCGTGCCGCGACGTCAACGTGCGCAACCGCGAGGTCCGCAACGAGATCGCCAAGATCGTCGCCTTCTGGGAGCGGCTCGGCGTGAGCGGCTTCCGGGTCGACGCCGCGCCGTTCATCATCGAGCGACGGCGCCCGGCAGCGATCCCCGCGACCGCGACTACGGCTTCCTGACCGAGCTGCGCGAGCAGACGTCGTGGCGTCGCGGCGGCGCCGTCTTCCTCGCCGAGGCGAACGTGCCCTCCGACGAGGTGCGGCTGTTCTTCGGCGACGCCGACGGCGCGGCGAACCGGCTGCAGATACTGTTCGCGTTCCGGCTCAACGAGGCCCTCATGCTGGGCCTGGCCCGCCAGGACCCGGCGCCGGTCGTGGAGGCGCTGCAGACGCTGCCGGCGCTGCCCCGGCACGGGCAGTGGGCCACGTTCCTGCGCAACCACGACGAGGTAGATCTGTCCGGGCTCAGCATCGCCGAGCGCGACGCGGTGTTCGCCGCGTTCGGCCCCGAGCGCCGCCAGCAGCTGTATCGCCGGGGCGTCCGGCGGCGGCCGGCGTCGATGCTCGGCGACGAGCGGCGGCTGCGGATGGCCTACAGCCTGCAGTTCACGATGCCGGGCACCCCGGTGCTGCGCTACGGCGACGAGATCGGCATGGGCGAGGACCTGAGCCTGCCGGAGCGCGACGCGATCCGCACCCCGATGCAGTGGTCGGCGACGGCGAACGCCGGCTTCTCCAACGCCGACCCGGACGCCCTGATCCGGCCCCTTGTCGCCGACGGCCAGTACGCCTACGAGCGCGTCAACGTCACCGACCAGCGCCCCGACCCCGACTCGCTGCTGCTGCTGTGGTTCGAGCGCGTCCTGCACACCCTGCGCGAGTGCGCGGAGATCGGCGTGGGCGACCACGAGGTCGTGCCCGTCGGGCCTGCCTCGGTGCTCGCGCATCGCGCGCAGGCGCCGGGCGGGTCGATCGTCTTCCTGCACAACCTGGCCGACGAGCCGGTGCGGGTGTGCCTGCCGCCGGAGCTCGACCACGACGACCACCCGGTGGAGGTGTTCAGCGACCGCGAGTACCAGTGCTGCGATCTGCGCGACCTGGAGCTCGACGGATACGGATACCGCTGGATCCGGCTGCGGCGAAGCCACGACCGCGGCATGCGCTAGTGCCTCGACACGACGTTGATCGGGTAATCCATCGGTCCTGGTGCTGAGTCGGGCAGGCTGTCTCCAACGGTTGCGGTGCTGGAGGTGGTCGATGGGGCGCAAGCCCGACGTGTTCGTCCGGGACGTATCGATGGCGGAGGGGCAGAAGCTGCAGCGGATCACCCGCACGGCGAAGGACCCGGTGAAGCTGCGGCGGGCGATCGTGGTGCTGATGTCCGCGCAGGGCAGCCAGCGGGTTGACATCGCGCGTCTGCTCAAGGTCTCCGACGACTATGTCCGCGACGTGATCCATGCGCTCAACGAGCGGGGGTTCGCGGCGCTGGACCCAAAATGGAGCGGGGGTCCACCCAAGAAGGTGGATGAGGCGACCCGGACGAAGATCCGGGCCATCGCCTGGTGCGACCCCCGTTTCCGCACGTGCAGGAGGCGGAAACCGGGTTCCCAGCGGTGATCCGCGGTGGCCGGCCCCGGGAGAGCCGCGGTCCGGGTTTGACCCGGCGACGACCACGATCGGGCAGCGGCGGGCGGCGAAGGCGGCGGAATTGCGCGCGCTGGGCGTGGAGCAGCTGCGGCTGCTCGGGTTCGCCGGGGTGAGCGAGCGGACGCTGCGCCGGCTGGTCGACGACTGCCGCCGGTTCGGAGTGGCAGGGTGCATCGTGGGGCGGTGGGTTCGCCGGCGGGGTCCGCGGCCGAGCATGACGGAACAGCTTCGCGAGGCGATCTGGGCGGTCCGCCAGGAGACGCTGCACCGGTCGCGGGTGAGCATGAAGACCCGGGAGCGGATGATCCACCAGTACGTACGGGAACGGTTCGGCCAGGATGTGGCGGTGCCGTCCTACGAGACGCTGCGCACGGTGTGGGCGGAGTGGTTCGGGCCGGGCGGCGCCCGGCAGCGATATGCGCGCAGCGCCGCGCGGGTCCAGGCCACGGGGGAGCATGTGGTGGTGCACCGGCCGGGGCAGGTCGTGGCGCTGGACACGACGGTGCTGCCGGTGAAGGTCCGCGAGACGGTGTTCGGCGAGCCGGTGTCGGTGCATCTGACGTTGGCGTTGGACGTCTACACGCATTCGCCGGTGGCGTTCCGGCTGACGCCGGTGTCGGACACGTCGGTCGACGTGGCGATGCTGCTGCGGGACGTGATGATGCCATTGCCACTGCGCCCGGAGTGGGGCGAGGACATGGAGTCGCCGTATCCGGGGGTGCCGGCCGCGGTGGTGGCCGAGTTCGCCGGGCATCGGGTGGCCGGGCTGCCGTTCTTCACCCCGGAGACGATCACCACCGATCACGGCGCGGTCTACAAAAACCACCACCTGGTCGAGGTGCAGCGGGTGATCGGGGCGAACATCCTGCAGGCCCGAGTGCTGCGCCCGACCGACAAGCAGGCGGTGGAGCGGGCGTTCGGCGGCATCCCGTCGTTGCTGTCGGAGTTCCTGCTCGGCTACCAGGGCGTCGACGTGGCGGACCGCGGCGCGGACCCGGCGGCGGATGCGACGCTGACCATCGGGGCGATGGAGCAGTTGCTGGCGACCTGGGTGGTGCAGATCTGGCAGAACCGCAGGTTGGGCGAGCACGCCCCGTGCTGGGATCCGACCGGCGACCATAGCCCGAACACGCTGTTCGCCGCGGCGATGGCCCAGGGCGGGTTCGCGCTGCAGATCCCGGCGCCGGAGCTCTACTACGAGTTGCTGCCGGCGCATCATGTGGCGATCCACGGTCGGCGCGGGGTGAAGATCCGCGGGCTGTGGTACGACGGCCCGGCTTTGGACGCCTACCGCGAGCAGCGCTCGGCGAAGGGCGGCCGGTACGCGGGCCGGTGGGTGATCCGCCGTGATCCACGCGACGCCCGGATCGTGTTCTTCCAGGACCCGAACACGCACGACTGGCACCAGCTGCGCTGGACCGGGCTGCCGCCGCAGGACGAGGTGCCCTCGTTCAGCGACGCCCGGGTCAGCGAGCTGCTCGCCGCGGCCCGGCACCGCGGGCTGCGACCCCGCTCGGACGCCGAGCTGCTGCTCGGTGCGCTCACCGACGGCCCGGACGGACGCCGCTGGGCCGCACACTTCATCCGTGCCGAGGCACACTGCTCGCCCGGGCTAGTGGCCGCCATCGCACCGCACATCGCCCGTTACCGGTCCCGACCGCCTGGCACCCGACGGACCGTCAGCCCCAAGCACCCGGCGAGCGCCCGCCTTCACCAGTTGCCCCGGCCACGGCGACCGGCGCCGGGGCTGCCGGGGCCACCGGTCGGCATACTGCCGCTGAGCCCCAGACGCCACCCTCGCCGACACGCTTGACCTGCCGGCGAACCGCAACCGGCTCGTCGACTACCAGCACCGCCGCGCCGCCCTGGCCGGCTGGCGCATTCCCGCTGAGGACTGGCAGACCATCACCGCACACGTTCACCGCGGCCGCCACACCGACCTCGGCGAGCGTAAACACAACACGGCCTCCGCCCTGGTGTGGACCACCGTCACCAGCGGCGAACACCTCTTCGCCCCGCACCGGGCCTCACCGCCCGGCTTTCGGCCCGGCAGCACCGACGACCGCGGGCTGAGCATCGACCGCGCCTGGTACCGCGCCCGCACCAACCAGCCCGGACGGCACTACCCCCACCTCAGCCAGCTCCTAGACGAACTCGCCCGCCCAGCAGATCGACCACACTCGACCCCGCCGCACACCCCCGTGAGCTTCAGCCGTAGGGCGTAGCACGACGACGATGCGTAGTCCGTCGAGTTGACGAAGCCTGCCGCCAAGGGGCGCCCCAGACTGGGCGCGCCGAAGCGAGGAGGCAGGCTGGTTAGCCGTGGTGGGGGCGAAGTCCGATTTCGGTGAGCCGTCGACCGCGGCGGCGCAGCAACGCTTGGAAGGAAGCTGCGAGAGCCGATGGTGGCTGGTCGAGCCAGCAGGCTCCGATGTGCCTGACTGCCTCGGGGTCGGTGATCGGGATCTCGGCGCATCCGGGCGCGCCGTGGGGGTCGCGTGGTGCCAAGCACACGCCCAGTCCGGCGGAGACGAGTCCGCGCAGGGTGGCGAGGTCGTCGCCCGCGAACCCGATCATCGGGCTGAAGCCGGCGGTGGCGGCGAGGTCGTCCAGGTAGGTGCGCATGCCATAGCCGGGTTTCATGCAGATGAAGGTCTCGGAGGCGGTCTCTTCGAAGGCGACCTTGGGTCGGGTGGCGAGGCGGTGGCCGTGCGGGACGACGAGCACGAGGGGTTGCGTGTGGAGGCGCAGTGTGGTCAGGCCGGGGCGCTCCGCCAGGGGCGAGACGAAGGCGATCTCAGCGGTTCCCTCGTCCAGGGTGGCCAGGCAGCGTGGACGCGAGGTCTGGATCAGCTCGAAGGTGGCGCCGGGATGTTCTTGCAGGAAGGTCTTCACCAGGGCCGGCACGACTCGCTCACCCAGGGTGCTTTGGAAGGCCAGGGTGATGGTGCCACGGGCGCCGGCCTCACGGGAGCGGACGGCCTCGACACCGGCGCCGGCTGCGGCGATGGCCGCCGCGGCGTGCGGGACCAGCGCCTCGCCGGCAGGGGTGAGCCGCAGGGCGCGGCCGTGGCGTTCGACGACGGGCACGCCGAGTTCCTTGCCGAGCCGGGTCAGGGTCCGGCTCACGGTCGACTGGGGTATCTGGAGGATGTCGGCGGCCGCGGTGGTCTGGCCGGTCTCGGCCAGCGCGACGAGAACCGGCAGCATCGGCAGCACCTGACGGGTCGTGACATCCACGCTCTCATCGTATCCACACGCGCATAGGTCAGCCGCTTCCTATGCATTGGACGCGCTTGTTGCGTCCCGCTTAGCGTGGCCGGGATGAGTGATACGAGTCGCGACGTTGCGGTGGGCGGTCACGCCAAGGGCAGTTCGTCGTACCGGTGTGTGCTGATCGCGCTCGGCGTGGTGGGGATGACGACGTTCGCCCAGTTGTACTATCCCCAAGCGCTGATTCCGGCGATCAGCCGCGATCTCGATGTGACTGCCGCGGACGCGGCGCTGACCATCTCGGGGGCGACCATCGGCCTCGCGGGGGCGGTGCTGGGATGGTCGTGGGTGGCCGACCGGTTCGGGCGGGCGCCGGTGATGAAGATCGCCATCGTCGCCTCGGTCGTCCTCGGCCTGCTGGTTCCGTTCGCGCCGTCGTTCGAGGTGCTCATCGTCGTTCGCGTCCTGCAGGGCGTGGCCCTGGGTGGGACCCCGGCGTTGGCGCTGACCTATCTGGCCGAGGAGGTCGACCGGCGTGATGCGATGGCGGCGGCGGGAACCTACATCTCCGGCACGGTGATCGGCGGGCTTGCCGGACGGCTGGTTGCCGCGCCCGTAGCCGATCTCACCGACTGGCGTACCGGCGCCCTCGTCGTGGGGGTCCTGTCGACGGTCGGGGCCTTGCTCGCCGTCCTGCTCCTGCCTGCCGAGCGGCACGCTCACCGGCACGCGAAGACGCAGCACGGCTCCCTGTGGCGCGGCCCGCTGTGGACCGGTCTGATCGCCAACCTGAAGAACCCGGCCCTGGTGATCCTCTACGCCCAGGCTTGCTTGCTGATGGGCGCCCACGTGGCGATCTACAACTACCTGGGCTACCGGCTCGAGCAACAGCCCTTCGGGCTGCCGCCCGCGGTGACCGCGTTGATCTTCCTGGCCGGGCTTTCCGGCGCCGTGTCGGCCCGGGTCGCGGGCCGGCTGGCATCGAGGTACGGGCGGCGACCCGTGCTGATGTGGTCCTCGGCGACCATGGCCGCAGGCGCGGCGTTGACGATCCCCGACCGGCTCCCCACGGTCCTGTTCGGGCTGCTGGTCTTCAGCACCGCGTACTTCTCGGCGCACTCGATCGCCTCGGGCTGGGTCGGCCCGACCGCGACGACCGGCACCGCGCAAGCCACCTCGCTGTACACGCTGTTCTACTACGCCGGCTCCAGCCTCTTCGGCTGGATCGGCGGACTGGCGTTCACCCTCGGCTGGGCCGGCACCGCGACCATGGCGATCGCGATCGTGCTGACCGCGTTCGCGTGCGTCTGCACGACCCTGCTCGGGCGTCGGCGACTGCTCGGGTCGGGCCCAGACGACGACCCCGCGCTACGGACTACCCAGCCTCGCGCGAGCGTCCGAGATTCGCGTCCAGGTGTCGCGGCCGCGTCCCAGCAGTAGCCCGGCAAGCCAACTTCGCGATGTGCGTCGATCCCGCGGGCCGATCAGGGCAAGACCTGCTGGGTGCCGTGGTCGAAACGGCCGCGAGCGGCTTCCTCTTCGTCGGTCCGTACCCGATGCAGATAGGCACGATGGTCGCTGGCAACCTCTTCGGCCCACTAGGTCGCGCGGAAGTCCTGCCGGATGAGGGTCTTGCCGTTCGGCAAGGGATACTCGCAGCGACCCAAGACTGCGAACCCCGCATCCGACATCACTGAGTCCAGCGTCTCGGGGTCGATGTCCGATGACACCGACGCGAGAGCGTCGAACGACGACGCATAGTCCGTCGAGCTGACGAAGCCCGCCGCGTCGTTGCGCTGGATCACGCACGACAGCACCCCGATGGAGCCGGCATTTGCGGCAGCGAAGGCGGCGAACTCTTCGGCGCCCACGTACTCGATGATGAGGTTGGCGATGAGCAGATCGACGCGCTCGATCGTCACGGAACGGTCGATGCTCGTCTCGACCAGGTGGAGGCGATGCCCGAGGCCGTCGCGATACCGGGCCTCGCAGGCAGCAAGATAGTCGGCGTTGATGTCGTACCCGTACACGACATCCGTGCTCTCCGGGTTGATGAGGTCGAGTCCGTTGCCTCCCGCGACCCCCAGCACCCCAATGGCACGAGACGGATACGCCGCGAGCTGTTCCGCGGTGATGTCGCGGAGCCGCTGAACCTGCCCGACCCGCACATCACTCATGTGCTGCTCATACACATCGAGGTCAATCCCACGCCAAGGACACGAGCACGTCGCCGAGCTCGGCGTGTTCGAGGGCTTCGAGGAAGACATCGACGCTGCCGTAGTGGCGAGCCGGCTATACCCAGCCAGCGATGTGCGAGCCAGCCTACACGGGGCTCGCGTTCACCGCGCTCACGCTATTTGCCGCCACCGCCAACGGGTGTGAGGGGACGCGGTAGTTGGAACCGTGAGGGTGCGGTGGCCTGGCGGTTCGGGCCTCGCAGGACACGCTGGTTGGAGCCGAATGATCATGCTTCTTACGACCTGTGGTGAATTGCCGTC
This sequence comes from Dactylosporangium darangshiense, assembly GCF_039537565.1. NCBI lineage: Bacteria > Bacillati > Actinomycetota > Actinomycetes > Micromonosporales > Micromonosporaceae > Dactylosporangium > Dactylosporangium darangshiense. Next base: position 16,203 of record NZ_BAABAT010000035.1, on the reverse strand, counting down.
CTTGTTGGAACCAGTTCAAGAGGGCCGACGTCTCCTGGATGGCCCGCGGAGCAGTCCGGACAGAGCGCGCACCCCAGAAGGTAAATGTGAAGCGATTCCCGGCAAAGAGGCATCTCGTTCGGCTGGAGGTCCCCACAGTTCTCCAGTCGAGGAACCATCAGCTCACTACCCTCACAACCACGCGCCTGACCAGCGAAGAAAGCGAACCGCTGCTGGAGTACCAGTCAGTCGGCCTCGAGCATCACCGCTACCGGACGGCGCGCGGCAAGGCGCGAGGGCACCGCGGTGAGCCCGATGACCACGAGCAACGTTCCCAGCAGGACGGCGAGCAGCTGCCACAGCGGCGGGATCACGTTCCGCCCCTCAGCCAACTGGTGGTACGTCGTGACACCCAGCGGAATGCCGAGGGCGGCGCCGGCCAGCGCGGGGAGCACCTGAGCCGTCGACAGGCCCGCCGCGACTTGCTGCGGGGTCGCGCCCAGCGCCCGCGCCAGCGCCGAGGGACGGCGCGCGTCGGCCACCGTGGCCCAGGTGATGAAGACTGTGTTGGTTGCGGCGAGCACGACCAGCAGTACGGTGAGGGCTGCCGTGAGCTCGCTGAGCCGGCTGATCCGCAGGTTGTTCAACCCGGAGTCGGTGCCGGCGTTGTAGGCGCGGTCGGCCAGCATTGCGACGATCCCGGTGACCGTGACGGCGATACTGAGTGTGGTGAGGACAGCGCGGCGCGGTCGTCGCGCGAGCAGTCGCAGGCCGAGCAGGAGCGGGACCGGTAGCCGTGCCGACAGGGCGATCACCCAGGCCCGGCGCCGTGGCGCGCGGGCCGCGTCGTTCAGCGCGCTGACCGTGCTGGTGCGGGCGGCTCGGACGGCGGGGCCGAGGGTGGCGCCGAAGGCCACGGCCAGCGCCATGGCCACCACGACCAGGACCGTGGATGCGGTCAGCGCGGGCGCGCCCGGCGTGCCGACCAGGCCGGAGCCAACAGTGCTGAACGGTTGCGCGGCGAGCCAACCGAGCAGCAGTCCCGCTCCGGCTGCCAACACCGCCAGGACCAGGTGCTCGGCCAGGAGCACTGCGGCGATCAGCCCGGGCGTGCCGCCGACCGCCTTGAGAAGTCCGACCCGCCTGGTCTGCTCCGCCATTCGGCGGCCGACCAGGACCGTCATGCCCGCGGCCGCGAGCAGGCTGAGCAGCCCGCCGCCGAACTCGACCGCGACCTGTTCGAGCATGACCACCGAGTTGTCCTCGTTGCGGATGCTCTGCCACCCGTACAGGAACGGCTCGCCGCTGCCGGTGGGGCGGTGCGCGGCGACGAACGCCGAGGCGTCGGCCGGGTCCGTCAGGCGTAGACCGAGGACGTACGAGAGCGGGTTGTCCGGCGTGGCAAGGCTGGTGACGTCTGGTCGAGCGAGCCAGACCAGGCCCATCTCGGGTGCGCCCCGTTGCCCTGGGACGTCCATCGAGGGGGGCAGGGAGCAGATCAGATGGCACAGGCTGCTGGGGTAGACGGGGATGCCGGCGGTGACCGCGATCCCGGCTACCCGCTGTGGTCGGCCGCCCACGGTGATCTGGTCCCCGACGTGGATGCCGAGGGCGTCTGCCAGACCGCGCTCGACTACGACCCCTCCGGCGCCTACCCAGCTGCCCTGTGTCACGCTCGGCTGGTCGATCGCGGTCGGCGACTGGTCCCGTCCTACTGCGGTCACGTCCACGGTGTGGCCGCCCGCCTGGATCACTGTGTAGGCGAGGGGGTAGGGGCCGCTGTGGCCGGTCGTCCCGGGGGCGTCGGCCAGCTGGTCGAGCCGGGTGGGGTCGGCGGACTGGCCGCTCATCCATTTGGGCGAGATGACCGCCAGCACGTCCGGGCCGGCCGTTGCCTCCCTGGTCTGCTGGTAGGGGTTGTCGGTCACCCCGTTCAGCGCGAGGCCCACGGTCAGCGTGGCGGCGCAGACCGCGATCACCAGCAGCACCATGAGCGCCTCACCCGGGTGCCGTCGCAGGTCGCGGGCGGCGAGGCGGCTGATCAACAGGAAGCGGCTCACGGCCTCAGCCCTCCAGTCCGACGAAGCTGCCGAGATCGCCCTTGGTTCCGCCGGTCATCCTGATCTCGTCGACGAACATGCCGTCGCGCATCGTGATCAGCCGGTCCGCGGTCGCTGCGATCCGAACGTCGTGAGTGACGACGACCAGTGTCTGCCCGGCCTGATGCAGGCTCTTGAAGAGCCGTAACACCTCCGCCGTGGCGGCGGTGTCGAGGTTTCCGGTCGGCTCGTCGGCGAGGACGACCTGCGGCTGGTTGCTCAGTGCGCGGGCGACGGCGACCCGCTGACGTTGCCCGCCCGAGAGTGCCGAGGGCAGGAAGTGGGCTCGGTCGGCGAGGCCGACTCGCTCCAGCAGCTCGGTGGCGCGGGCCCGCGCCCTGCGCGGGGAAGTCCCCGCCAGCAGCGTGGGCAGCTCAACGTTCTCCACGGCGGTGAGTTCGTCGGCGAGGTGGAACGCCTGGAAGACGAAGCCGACGGCCTCGCGCCGGAGCCGGGCCAGCGCTTTCTCGCTGAGCTGGTCGACCCGGCGGCCGGCCAGCCGGACCTCGCCGCCGTCGGGCCGTTCCAGCCCGCCGAACAGATGCAGCAGCGTCGACTTGCCGCAGCCGCTCGGCCCCATCACGGCCACCGTCTCCCCCTGGGCCACATCGAGGTCGACGCCGTCGACCGCGCGCACCAGCCCTTCTGCGCGGCCGAAGCTCTTGCGCAGCCCACGGGTGTACAGCACCGAGTCCGTCGCCGAACCCAGCGCCTGCGAACGTGTCGCCGTCATGATCCAGACCTCCCCCTGCTTCCGCTGTTCCACTTGCGATCGCACGCGTCCAGCCACTGCAGATCCGCCTGGAGCCGCAGCACGAGTCCTTCCAGCAAGAGTGCGGCATGGGAGCCGTCCGGCTCATCCAGCACGGCACACTGGGCGTCCCGCAGGCAGCGCAGCAGCTCACGGCGCTGCGCGCCCACGATGGCGATCGGGTCCGCAAGCCCGGCGGCTGCGGCCGCAACCAACTTGAGGTGGAACTCCGTCGGGGTCAGCCGCGGCCAGCCCACATCCGTGATCCAGTCGGCGACCCGCTGCTGGCCGGCCGGCGTGAGCACGTACACCTTGCGATCCGGCCGGTCCGGTCGGCCTTCCGCGTGCTCCCAACCCACCAGACCGGCCTTCTCGAGCCTGGTCAGCGTCACGTAGACCTGCCCGGGATTGAGCCCCTCCCCGAGCGGGCCCAGCGCCTCCCGCAGCCGTGCCCGCACCTCGTATCCATGCGATGGCTCCTTCGCGAGGAGCGCGAGGACGACTTCCTGCATGTCGGCTCCACCAATATAACGGTTAGCTATATAGATAGCGGTTATCCAACGATCCTGTCAACACCCTTGCCCGCCAGGAGAGATGAGCCAGGGGGCCGCCGAGCCCAGCCGACACTCTCCGCGCAGACCGTGCCCGGCTTCCAAGGACTCCGGAAGGCCGCCGATCGTGATCTCGGCCAGTGGCCCGCCCGTGGCGGCGATGATCACAACGGCGCGGGAGCAGATCATGTTTCGGGCGACTTTGCGCTTCGTCCCGCCGGTGAACAGCCAGGCCAGTACCGGCCGGACCACATCGGCCCCGAGCAGGATGGCGAATGCGCCGGTCCGGGTGGTGGTCTCGTCCGCGGGCAGGACATGCCCCAGGACCAGCGGCGCGCGGGTCAGTTCCCCACTGTCAGCGAGCAGGCCCGCGCACGCGGCCAAGACGGAGGCGACACCCGCAACTGCTTGTTCTGAGCCGCTTCAGCGCCTCAACTGATCTCAGTTCCAACCATCGTGGCCAGGTTCCAACCACCGTGTCCCGGCTCAACGGGCGAGCACCACCCCAAACAAGCGGTGGCCAACTAATTCCGGTAATGGCCAACTAACTTCGGTCGTCACAACCGCAAACGTTGGCCGGGTTTGGCGTGTCGCACAGCTTCTGTCGTACCTGTGTGCCAATTCCTCGGTTTCTATGGGTGGATTGGCAGTCGGGTCGGAACGCCGCCGTGGCAAAGGTGGATCATTTCGATGAGGTTGTCGAGGCTGGCATAGCCGTTGGCGCGGCGTTGGATGAGCCGGATGCCGGCGTTGATGCCTTCGATGCGGGAGTTGGATAGCCGGTGGGTGATGGCGGCGATGATGCCGTCGAAGTGGTGGCGGATGCGTCGGGCCAGTGTCATGAAGGCGTTGATGTTGGAGAGGGTGGCGGCGTGGCACCACTTGTCGAGGTGCTGATGGCGTGGATCCGCTGCCGCCCGGCCGCGCCGAGGGTGTCTAGGAAGGCGATCAGCGCGGTCTGGGTTCGGCCTTCCCGTATCCACACCACGTGGCCGGTGTCGTGGTCGGTGACGATGGTCAGGAACTTGCGGCCTTTGCGGTAGGCGATCTCGTCCACCCCGATCCGGGCCAGCTGGCGTAGTCGGTCGGCCGTGGCCGGCAGGTCGAGGTGGGCGGCGACCAGGCGTCGGACCAAGGCGTCGACCGTGTTCCACGAGGTACGTAGCAGTGTGGCCACGGCGGCCTTGGACATCCGGCGCACCAGCCACGCCGCCGTGTCTTCGAAGTCCCTGGTGTGCCGGGCTCCGGGCCGAGCCCACGGCACCTGCTCGGTGCGCACCCGCCCGCAGCCACGGCAGTCCACTCGCCGTACCTGCGCCCGCACGACAACCTTGAACCGGCCCAGGTCCAGGTGCCGCCACGACCGCTGCGACCGGTCATAGCTGGCCCTGCCGACGTGTCCGCACGGACAACGCAGCCGCCGGGACCGCAACCGCACGCTCACCAGGATCTGGGTGGCGCTGAACACCACCTTCTCCACGACAGTTCCGCAAGAGCCCAACAGGCGGTTGAATGCAGCATTGACGCGCACGTGCGTCTCCTCGGGTAGAAGATCTTGGTCGACTTCCATCCAGGTAGCACGTGCGCGTCAATGCGTTGCATCGGACACTCCGATCGCCCATCGTCGAGGCAAGATTCCGCGCGGACGACTGGGCGCGACCTCACTGCCTATGATTCGCGGCATGAGTGGCACTCCGTCGGATCCGGGTGCGCAGGGCGTAGCGGCGTCGAAGCCTTGGCATGAGGCGATATCCGGCTGGCGGCCCAACTTCAGACCCCCAGCGGTACAGTTCCGCTATCAGCAGGCCGAACTGCTCGCACTCATCGGCCGGCGGTTGATGGCCGGCTGGACGGGTTGGCACCTGGAACGCGAGAAATGGAATCCGGGCAGTCCGCTCGTGCTCGTGTTCGACGACGGTGTCCAGCTGGAACTCGCCTGGGAGTCGCACGCGGTCGACCACGTGTCAATCACCTGGAACACCATCGATCTGACCGCTCCACCCGAGATCACCGGCTCGCCGCACGAGTGGCGGTCATCGCATCCCGCTCCCGTCGCGGCGATTGCCGGACGCACCCTGACTGGGTTCGCGACGATTGAAACTCCGTACTTCAGAGGCGAGGACGCCGACTTCACCAACGGCCTACCGATGCACGCGGTTGCCGGCTGGGACATCGACGGCTTGTGGATCGAATTCGGCGACCGCGGCCTGCAGGTCTACAGCGGCGCGGACAGTACCTGGTTGTCCGCCGACCCCGTGCGGCCGGGCTACGAGACGGCCACCCGGTTGACCCGTTGGTCATCCCCATAAGGGCCAAAGAATCACCCAACGCTCATCCCCACAACTACTCCAGCCGTGCCACCGCTACATCCTGGCGAGCCTGCCAACCCACCCAAAGGAACTGAGGAATTGGCACCTGTGTGCTAAACCGTGGGTATGCCTCGCCGCCGGGACCCGGAAGCTGCGCGCGGGGTGTATCGCACTGCCCGGGTCGGGTTGCGGCTGACTCGGGGTCAGCGGCAGCGGTGTTTCGGCCTGTTGCGGTCGGCTGGTGATGTGTGGGCGTGCGTGGTGGAGGTCAACGCGTGGCGGCGGCAGCGCCGTGACGCGCTGCTCGCGTCGTATCAGGCGTTGTGCCGGGAGTTGGCCGCGGCCGGGCCGGGCACGTTCGGCGACCTGGACAGTGTCGGGGCCCGTTCGGTGCTGCGCCGTTACGCCGATGCCTGGTTCGCCGCGGCGCAACGCCGCCGCGGCGGCGACGTGACGGCGCGGTTCCCGCGGCGGCGGCGGCGCAGTCTGGTGCCGGTGCGCTGGTATCACAGCACCTTCACCGTCGACGGCCGACGGCCGACGGCCGACGGCTTCGGCTGCCGGCCGGCCGCCGGTGTGGCTGTGGCTGGACCGGGTGGTGCCCTACCCGGCCGAGCAGGTCCGGTCGATAACCCTGCTGGCAGATGGTGGCCGGCTGTGGGTGGAGGTCACCGCCGAAGTCCCGATCGCCGCCTACCCGGCCGGTGCCGGACCGGACCCGGCCCGGGTCGCCGGCGTCGACCTGGGCATCATCCACCCCTACGCGGTCGCCGGCCCGGACGGCCACGGGCTGCTGGTGTCCGGGCGGGCGATCCGCGCCGAGCACCGGATGCATTTGGCCGACATCAAGGCCCGCCGCCGCGCCACTGCGGCCCACGCGCCGAAGCCTGGGCAGTGTGGGTCGCGGCGGTGGCGCAAGATGCGCCGCCGCGCTCGGCTCGTCGAGGGCCGGCACCGCCGCCGGGTACGGCAGGCGCAGCATGAGGGGGCCAAGGCCGTGATCGGCTGGGCGGTGCAGCGGCGGGTCGGGACGTTGACCGTCGGCGACCCGCGGGGCGTGCTCGACCACGATGCGGGGCGTCGGCACAATTTGCGGCTGCGGCGGTGGCAGATCGGCCGGGCCATCGCGATCCTGCGCGACAAGGCCGAACTCGCCGGCATCACTGTGACGCTCGTCGGCGAGCGCGGGACGTCCTCCACCTGCCCCGCCTGCCGCCGGCGCATCCGCAAACCGGCTGGGCGGACGATGACCTGCACCACCTGCGGCATCTCCGGTCACCGTGACCTGTTCGCGGCGGCCACCATCGCCACCCGCACCCCGGGCGGCGGCACCACCACCACGGCAGCCGTGCTGCCGCAGGTGGTCACGCGCCGTCGAGCGGGACGGCACCTCCCCGGTGCCGGACCGTCCCGGCGTGACCCCCGCCGACCACACCCACCACTGGCAACAGCGGTGGTGGGTGCGGCGGTAGGAGGGTCAGTTGGCCGGCTGAGGCCCGCCCCACCACGGTGGGGAGTCGCTCGACCGCAACCACGTGGCGAGGAACCACAAACACCCACCCAACCCGGTCAACGTTTGCGGTCACAGCACTAGGGGCGGATGACGTGGCCGGTCCGCGGTGGCGTCCGGCCGGCCGCGACCTCCAGCCACGCCGAACGCAGCGCCTCCGAGCCCGAGCCGACGTGCACGTCGATCCAGGCGGGAGCCGCGGCGGCGAAGCGCTGCCAGGACTCGGCGAAGCGGGCGTCCAGGGCCTCGCGGCCCCAGTCCTGGGCGCGCTTGCGCATCTGGTTGGGCGCGAAGAAGAACTCGTCCGCGGCGTCCATGTTCGGGGCCTGGTTGGTCAGGCCGACCGCGATGTCGCGCACCAGGTGCTCGCCCAGGTGTGACCGCAGCGCCCGGCGCGTCTCGGGAGAGCCGGACAGGTCCAGATACACCGTCGGTACTGCCTCGAGCCCGCCGATCTCGTCGTAGGACAGCACGTCGTCGTAGCAGCCCAGCGACCGCGTGAACTCGACGTTGCCCGGCGAGGTCAGGCCCACCGCGCGCGGGCCGCGGCCCTGCAGCTCGAAGGCGGTGGCATAGGCGGTCTTGCTCGACGCCGAGGACAGCACGACCGTGCGCGCGCCGTAAGCGTCGTGGTCGAGGACCTGGTCGGCGAGCATGAACGAGGTGAAGAACAGCGGGCGGTACAGGACCAGCAGGTCCTCCCACTCCGGGCGGTACGCCTCGTCGCCGGTCGTGAGGCGGTACGCGTTGTAGGGCGAGGGCAGGTCGGCGCGGTGTGCGCTGGCGTCGCGGAAGCCCGTGTCGCCGACGCGGTCGGGGCGCACGACGAGGTGGCCGGCCGGCGGCAGGTATCCGTACAGCCGCTGGCCGGCCTCGACGCCCGGCACGCACGAGGCGACCACCTCGGCGAAGCCCCACAGCGGGACCAGGCCCCACTGCGGGCCGAGGCCGTAGGCGGCGGGCGGGAAGAACTCCCAGTACCGCATGGCCGTGCCCAGCACCGCGTAGGTCACGTTGTTGGCGGTGACGCCGACGCGGTCCACCCGCAGCAGCGCCTCCCCGCCGGCGAGGCCCGGCAGGTCGCCGGCCGTGATGGAGGTGTGCGCAAGGTCGTCGCGATCGACGGCGAAGGTCCACGTCGGCGTCATGGCGTGACGGTACCGGGTAACAATAAGCACCGCCAGTGCAGATTTATCTCACGTGAGCGTGTAGGAGAACTCGGCGTGCCGGCCCGACGTGGCGCCCTCGGCGCGCACGGTGATGACCGTGCCGGGGCCGCTGCGGATCGCGTAGTCCCAGGTCCAGGCGCCGTTGTTGTCGGCGTAGACGGTCCACTTCGGGCGGCCCTCGCCGACCACCGCCACGTTGACCTGCTCGTTGTAGCCGAAGCCGCTGCCCTGCATGCGGCAGGTGTTGCCGTTGGGGACCTTGGTGCAGCCGCCGAGCTTGGCCGGCTGCGCGGGGACGCCGGTGCGCTCCGTTTTGGTGGCAGCGGGCTTCACGGGTACCGCATCCGTGGTCTGCTTGGCCGTCGCGGGTGGAGGCGGCGGCGGGGCGCCGCCGGCGTCGTTGTTGCCGGAGCGGAGGGAGCCGCAGCCCAGCGTCAGCGTCAGCGCGCCGGCGGCCACGAGCAAAGTGGGAGTACGCATAGCCCGACGATCTAGCCTGGAGAACTGGCGGGCATCGTGGTCAGCACCGAGAAAACACGAAAACTGGGGAGGGCTGCCGTGGACCTGGACGAGGCGGCCGAGGTCTTCACGCAGATCCGGCCGCGCCTGTTCGGCATCGCCTACCGCATGCTGGGCATCGCCGCCGAGGCCGAGGACCTTGTGCAGGACGTCTGGCTGCGCTGGCAGGCCACCGACCGCGCCGTCGTGGCCAACCCGCCCGCGTTCCTGGCCACGACGGCCACCCGGCTGGCCATCAACGCGCTGCAGTCCGCGCGGGCGCGGCGCGAGACCTACATCGGGCCGTGGCTGCCCGAGCCGGTCGACACCTCCGCCGACCCCTATCTCGGCGCCGAGCGCGGCGAGGCGCTCGAGCTCGCGGTGCTCATGCTCATGGAGCGGCTGTCGCCGACCGAGCGCGCCGCCTACGTGCTGCGCGAGGCGTTCGACTACCCCTACCCGCGGATCGCCGAGATCCTTCAGGCCAGCGAGGCGGCGGTGCGCCAGCTGGTGAGCCGCGCCCGCAAACATGTGACCGGCGAGCGGCGCACCCCGGCGTCGGAGTCCGCGCAGCGGGAGCTGCTCGCCACCTTCCTCGAGGCGGCCCGCTCCGGCGACCTCCACGCGCTCGAGCGGCTCTTCGCCGCCGACGTGGCGAGCGTCTCCGATGGCAACGGCGCACGCCGCATCGCCCGGAAGCCGGTCGTGGGCGCCGACCGGGTCGCCCGCTACATCGCGGCGTTCGGCAGCTGGTTCTGGGAGGGCATGGAGGCGACGTTCACGAGCACGAACGGCCGCACGAGCGCGATCCTGCGCCGCGGCGACGAGCTCGTCGGCGTGGTCACGGTCTCCGCCTCCGACGAGGGCATCGAGCACATCCTGTGGATGATGAACCCGGACAAGATCACCGAGATCGCCGGCCGCGCCTGAGGGCCCGCACGGCATCGTGCGGGCCCTCAGGGTACCGATGGAAATCAGTGCTTGGCGAGCCAGTCGCGGTAGTGGGTCGGCGCGATGACCGCCCCCTCCTTCGCGATGATGGCGTCGCCGGGCACCGCCGCGAACATGCCCGCGGCCGGGTCGATGGTGACCTTGCGCGGGTCGCCCTTCGCCTCGAGGGTGATGCGGCCGAGTTCGTCGAGCGTGAACACGTCCGGTCCGGCGACGTTGCGGATGCCGCCGAGGGGGCGCCCGGCGCTGACGTCGGCCACCGCGCGGGCGACGTCGGCCGCCGCCATCGGCTGGATCGGCGTGGGCGACAGCCGGACCGTGTGCTCGTCGGCGGTCCAGGACAGCACCGCCTCGACGAACTCGAAGAACTGCGTGGCGCGCACGATGGAGTACGGCACCGGGCCGGCCGCGAGGAGCTGCTCCTGCAGCGCCTTGGCCCGGTAGTACACCAGGTCCGGCACTTCGTCCACGCCGACGATCGACAGGACCACGGCGTGGCCGACGTCGTGGCGGCCGGCCGCGGCCAGCAGGTTGTCCATGCTGGCCTGGAAGAACGCCGGCGAGGCGTCGTCGAAGGTCGGCGAGTTCGACAGGTTGACCACGACGTCGGCGCCCTTGAGCGCGTCGTCGAGGCCGGCGCCGCTGAGCAGGTCCAGCCCGGTCGACGGGGAATGCGGGACGGCCTCGTGGCCCTCCGCCTGCAGCATTTTGACGACCTGGGAGCCGATGAGGCCGGTCCCGCCGATCACGGCAATCTTCATATCCATCTTCTCTTTCGTCAGTTCTTCGCGCGCCGGGAAGCGCGCCGTTCGAGCTCGTCCGCCTCGACGACCGTGAGCATGGGCTGGTCCGGGGCGCACATCATGGTCACGACGAAGCGCAGCGGCACGTCGTCGCGGTTGTTTCCGTCCTGGTAGTGGATGACGTCGCCGCCGGGCTCCCAGAACGCCTCGCCGGCCCGTACGACCCGCATCGGCTCGCCCTCGAGCTCGAAGCGCATCTCGCCCTCGGTCACATAGCCGAAGCACGGGCCGGTGTGGCGGTGCGGCGGCGCGCCGGGGCTGCCCGGCGGGTAGTCGACGACTACCGTCATCACGTGGGCTCCGCCGGGGATGGCGGGCTGCGCCTCCTGCAGCACGGTCAGCGCCGTGCGCCACGAGTCGGCCAGCGCGGTGGGGCCCGCGCGGGTCGAAGAGCTCTTTGCCATGAGATCCTCCGTTGGTTGTTCGGTCGCAAGCTATGACCGGGCAGCTCTCCCGGTTGTGACAGCTCTTCCCGAAAACCCGGGTGTAACGCCGGGGCCGGCGGCGCCGCTTGTTGCTGTGTGGAACCTGTGTTCATGGATCGCAGCGGCCGGCGGCGGCGGCTGTTCACCGTTCTCGGCGCGGGGGCCGGCATATTGCTGATCGCCGTCGGCGGACTGCTCATCGCCGGCCTGCTGGGTTCCTCACCCGTCCCGCTGCCCGGCCTGCCGAACAACGGCCGCGGCGTGTTGCAGCGCGGCAACACCGACGGTGACGGCCTCGGCACGGCCCCGGTGCCCGCCGCGCGGACCACCTCCGCACGGCCGCGGGCCGGCGCTACGACCCCCGCTGCGGCGGCGACGCCGACCACCGACAAGCCGGGCAACCGCCCGACGGTGCACCCCGGCAACGGCAAGCCGAGCCGGACGAAGTAGCCGATGGCACCACACGGAACCCGCCGCGCCCGCCGCGAACCCCGGGCGCACTGGTTACTGCTGCTCCTCGCCGTCCTCGTGCTCCTGGGCGAGCTCTGCCTCGACGGCTACGCCGCCGGAGCGGGCGGCGAGGCACCGCACGCGTCGGCGCCGACGTCCGGGCAGGCACCCGTCGGCGCCGACGCCCCGGTCCTGCGCATCGCGCCGGACGGCGGCGTCGGCGCGGCCGGGATGCCGGCCGGCACCATGGCGCTGACGTTCGACGACGGGCCGGACCCGCGGTGGACGCCGCAGCTGCTCGACCTGCTGCGCCAGTACCACGCGCACGCCACGTTCTTCGTCATCGGTGCGCAGGTCAACCGCTATCCGGAGCTCGTGCGCCGGATGGTGGCGGAGGGCCACGAGGTCGGCGTGCACACGTTCACCCACCCGGACCTGTCCGCCGAGCCCGAATGGCGGCAGCGCCTCGAGCTGACCCTGACCGCAAACGCGATCGCGTCGGCGACCGGGCGCGCGCCGCGGCTGATGCGCCCGCCGTACTCCTCGACGCCGGACGCGCTCGACACCGCCTCGACCGCGGTGCTGCGCACGGCGGCGGGGCAGGGCTACCTCGCCGTCCTGGCCGACCGCGACACCCGCGACTGGGAGCGCCCGGGCGCGGACGCGATCGTGCGGGCCGCGCTCGCGGGTCCGCCCGGCGCCGGATCGGTCGTCATGCTGCACGACGGCGGCGGCGAGCGGTCGCAGACCGTGGAGGCCACCCGCCGGATCCTCGCGGGCGGGCAGGCCACCCGCTTCATCACCGTGCCGGCGGGGCTGGACCTGCCGCAGGCGCCGGCGGCCGGGCGCCGCGCGGTCGTGTACGGCACCGCGCTGCGCTGGAGCCAGTCGGCCGGCCACGTGCTCGCCATCGCGATCCGGTGGATCGTCGCCGCGGCCCTCGCCCTGGCCCTCGTGCGGCTCGCCGTGCAGCTCGTCGCCGCGCGCACGCACGCCCGCCGCTCACGGCAGCGCGCGGGCCAGCGCCGCTACCTCGGCTCGGTCTCGGTCATCGTCCCGGCGTACAACGAGGCGGCCAACATCGCGCAGACGATCCGCTCGCTGGCCGCCTCCGACTATCCGCACGTCGAGATCGTCGTCGTCGACGACGGCTCGACGGACACGACCGCCGACATCGTCCAGCGGCTGCGCCTGCACATGCCCGCGCTGCTGCTGGTGCGCCAGGCCAACGCCGGCAAGCCGGCCGCGCTCAACGCCGGCATCGCCGCCTCGCACGGCGAGCTGCTGGTGCTGGTCGACGGCGACACGGTCTTCGAGCCCGACGCGCTCGGCCGGCTCGTGCAGCCCTTCGCCGACCCGGAGGTCGGAGCGGTCAGCGGCAACACCAAGGTGGCCAACCGCGACGGGCTGCTCGGGCGGTGGCAGCACCTGGAGTACGTCGTCGGCTTCAACCTCGACCGGCGCATGTTCGACCTCGGCGAGTGCATGCCGACCATCCCCGGTGCCATCGGCGCCTTCCGGCGCTCGGCGCTGCGCGACGCCGGCGGCGTGCCGGCCGACACCCTCGCCGAGGACACCGACCTGACCATGGCCGTGCTGCGCTGCGGGTGGCGCGCGGTCTACGCCGATGGTGCGGTGGCCTGGACGGAGGCGCCGGGCACCGTGCGGCAGTGGTGGCGGCAGCGGTACCGCTGGTGCTTCGGCACCATGCAGGCCGCCTGGAAGCACCGGGCCGCCGTGTTCGAGCGCGGCGCCGCAGGGCGTTTCGGCCGGCGGGGCCTGCTGTACCTGGTGCTCTTCCAGATGCTGCTGCCGCTGTTCGCGCCGCTCGTCGACGTCTACGCGCTCTACGGCGCGCTGTTCCTGCCCTGGACCCAGGTCGCCGCCGTGTGGTTCGGGTTCACCGCGCTGCAGATGGCCACGACCGCATACGCGCTGCACCTGGACGGCGAGCCGGTCTCGTCCGTGTGGAGCGTGCCCCTGCAGCAGATCGTGTACCGGCAGCTGCTCTACCTTGTGGTGGTGCAGGGAACGGTAGCGGCGTTGCTCGGCGGTCGGCAGCGATGGCGGCCCATAGCGCGCGCCGGCCTGGCCGCGGCGCGCCGATGACGGTGTCGATGCAGCGCGCACTCGACGAGGACCTCGCTCCGGCGCTCGCCGCCGCCATCGAGGGCGATCCGGCATCGTTCGCCGTGCTGTGGCGAGCGCTGCACCCGCTCGTGCTGCGGTACCTGCGGGTGGTGTGCGGCGACGCCGCCGAGGACGTCGCCTCGGAGACGTGGCTGCAGGTCTCGCGCGACCTGTCGCGGTTCCGCGGCACCTCGACGGCGTTCCGGGTCTGGCTGTTTCGCGTCGCCCGGCATCGCGGCATCGACGAGAACCGGCGCGCCTGGCGCCGCCACGAGGAGCCGCACGACGCCGTCGACCGGTTACAGGCCTCCGCCGTCGTGCCGGACGTGGCGGCCGAGGTGCTGGAGATCGCCGACACCGACCGAGCCGTCGGGCTGATCGCCAGCCTGCCGCGCGAGCAGGCGGAGGCCGTCATGCTGCGCGTCGTGGCCGGCCTCGACGTGGCCGGCACGGCCCGGGTGCTCGGCAAGCGCTCGGGCGCGATCCGCATCGCCACCATGCGCGGGCTGCGGAGGCTGGCCGAGCACCCCCAGATTCGTGACTACCGCAACGCCGCCGCCGAGGACGGTCGAGATGAATCCTGACGAACTCCCGCACGGCCGGCTGGGCGAGCTGCTGCGCGCGGCCGCCGCGCCGGGCCGGCCGCACGAGCTGGCCGGCGAGGTGGCCGCCGTCGCCGCCTTCACCCGGGCGTACCGGCCGGCGAAACGGCTGCGCCGCCGCATCGTCGCCACCGCCGTCGCCGTGTTCACCGCGGCGTCGATCGGCGGGACCGCCTTCGCGGCCGAGACCGGCCACCTGCCCGCCCCGATCAGGTCCTGGTTCGACAGCGCGCCCGACCCGACCACGGCGGCGGCCGCGCCGAGCCTACCGTCCGGGCCGCGCAGCGTGCAGCCGCCGGGGCAGGCCACCGCCACGACGGCGACCGGCTCACCTGCGGCGATCTCACCGGCCGCGGCCTGCCGGGCGTTCCTGGCCTCCCAGGCGGACCCGCACGCCCGGAAGGTCACCGCCGACGAGCGTAAGGAGCTCGCCCGCCTGGCCGGGGGCTCGGGCGAGCCGGTGATAGAGGCCTACTGCCAACGGTTGCTCGGCGTGACCGTCACGGCGACGAAGGAGCCCGACAAGCCCAAACCCAGCCATCCCGCACATCCGTCGCGCAAGTAAGGGCGTAACCCGGCGGGACCCTGCGCCGCTGCTTCGACATGCGACGAAGCCTTACGCTGATCGGGGTGGCGGTCACCGCCGCCCTGATCTCGACGACCCCAGCGGCCTCCGCCGGCACCACGGCCGGGACCGCCGCCGCCACCGTCTTCGCCCCCAACCCCGTGCAGACGCTCGGCCGGCAGGACCTCACCGACGCCAAAGACGCCGACCTGCCGGTCTTCGCGGGCGCGTATCGCCGCGTGACCCTCACCGACCTCGACGGCACCGGCCGGCTGGCCGGGCGGTACGTGATCGTGAAGAGCTCCACCGGCAAGGCCGCCACGACCGTCGACGGCGCCTTCCCCGCCTGGCACCGCGACGCCGACCAGTTCGAGCAGGTCATGGGGTACTACTGGGTCACCACCGCCCAGCTGTACCTGCAGCATCTCGGGTTCGGCTCCGCGCTGCGCCCGGTCAACCAGCGCCAGATCGAGCTGCGCATCGACCAGTACGGCGGCGACAACTCGTTCTTCCGCGACGACAAGGCGAACATCAGCCTCGGCAAGGGCGGCGTCGACGACGCCGAGGATGCCGAGGTCATCGTGCACGAGTACGGCCACTCGGTGCAGGACGGCCAGGTGCCCGGCTTCGGCACCACGCTGGAGTCCGGCTCCATCGGCGAGGCGTTCGGCGACTACCTCGCCGTCGCCGTCACCAGCTGGGCGACGGGCACACCGACGCTGACCCCGGAGGCGTGCGTCGCCGACTGGGACTCGACCTCGTACACCAGCACGGCCCCGCACTGCCTGCGCCGCCTCGACGGCAACAAGCACTACCCGGCCGACGTCATCGGCGAGGTCCACGCCGACGGCGAGATCTGGTCGCGGGCGCTGTGGGACATCCGCACCGGCCTGGGCGACACCCGCGCCACCACGCTCATCGTCGAGGCGCAGTTCTCGTTCACGCCCGACATCACGTTCGCGGCCGCGGCGCAGGCCACGGTCGACACCGCGCAGCGGCTCTACGGCACCGCCGCCGCCAACACCGCCCGGGCCGCCTTCGCGGCCCGGGGCATCCTGTAGTTCCTTCGGGACGGTGCCCGGCGGCGGACCGCCGCCGGGCACCTGCCGGCTACGGGTAGCTGACCACGTTGTGCGGGGTGACCTTGCTGGGCAGGGCGGCGTCCCCGGTGTCGTTGATGACGTGGGTGATCGAGCCCTTGCCGAGCGACACGGTGAGGATGTCGTGGAACTTCACGTTGCTGTTCACCGGCGCCTCGTAGCTGTGGTACGCCGCGATCGACGGGTCGGTGGTGAAGACGCAGTAGCTGCCCATGCCCCACGCTTCGTGGGAGGTGACGTTGTTGGACACCTTGTAGGCGGCGTAGCCGGTGATCCCGTCGTGGGACCAGGCGGCGGCGGACGGCGGGTCG